>CALHWG010000040.1 GCA_938036745.1 uncultured bacterium | reverse complement strand
GGATTAGCGGCACAAGAACAGAAAAAGCTTGAGAAAGAAGGCTTTAATATTCAAGATATTGATTCTGCACTAAAGCGAGATTATGCTAAAACTAAAATTTATTATGTAAAAGAAGATTCGAAAACCGCAACAATTAAAAAACTTGAATCTAAATATTCAACCAAAGCTGAAAAATTACCATCAGAATTATCAAAAATAGGAGAAGGTTCAGATATAATTATTTTGTTAGGTGAAGATAATGGCAATTAATTTGACTAAAAAACAAGTTGAATTGTTGAATTTTATAGAAGTTTTTATTGAAGAGTCTGGTTATAGCCCAACATATCGCGAAATTGCTCGTGGTATGGGCTATAAATCTGTTGCAACGGTAGCAAAGCATATCGATAATTTGGTTTTATTGGGAAAAATAACTAAATCTGATGGTGGTGAAGCTCGTTCGATTTCTATTAAGAAACAAATTTCAGAACTTTCTGCCGATGAAAAAAATATTCATGATTTTTTAGTTAAGAAGCGAGACTCCTATGCTGAAAATAATCAAATTGAACAAGCAAGAAAAATTGATGATGCAATTCTAACTTTGTGGTATTAGAATATTGAAAAAATAAAGTGTTTATGTTTTAATGATAATTAGTGATGGATATTTTTAAGAGTTTCGAAAAATTTATAGTAGGATTTTTAGATTACGACTGGTTCGAACCAATCACAATTATTCTTATTGCAGTTTTTGCGAGTTTTTTATCGCGCAAAATTATTGATTTCGCTTTTAGTGTTCGTAAGAAAACTAAAAAAATAAAGCGCTCCGAAGAACGTTTAAAAAGAAATGAAACAATTTCGAAAATTGCAAAAACTACAATTGATATTGTTATCTGGATGACTGCGGCGATAAACTTTCTTAGTTCAATTGGTGTTAATGTTGCGTCTTTAATGACGGGTGCTGGTTTAATTGGTGTAGTGGTTGGTCTTGGTGCTCAAACGACAACGCGTGATATTTTAGCAGGATTTTTTATTGTTGGCGAGAATCAATATCGAGTTGGAGATACAATTGAGATTATGGTTGCTGGAAGGTTAATTTCGGGAAAAGTTGAAAATATTTCTTTGCGAATTACTCAGGTGCGTGATGGTGATGGAAAAGTTCATACAATTCGAAATGGTGCAAGTGAAGCGGTGACTAATCTTTCGTTTAAATATGCTAATGTTAACTTACTCTTTGGTGTATCTTATGATACGGATATCGATGTTTTGGAAAAGGTGATAAATAATGTTGGGCTAAAAATGCTTGAAGATCCGGAATTGAAAAAAGATATTATTGAGCCAATTGTATTCGTACGAGTGAATAAATTCTTGGATTCCTCGATGGAAATTAAGTGTTTAGGAAGGGTAAAAGCTGGAAAACAATGGAACGTTGCTGGAATTTTTCGGCGGGAAATTAAGAAAGCTTTTGATGAAAACGATATTATTTTGCCTTATCCACAAATGGTCATTCATGATGTAAATCGAATTACCGCAAAAATGAAGAATTCAAAAGCTCGCACTCGCCACCAAAAGCATTCATCTATAAAACAAGTTAAAAAATAAAACCCTTTTCGAAAGGGTTATTTATGGCGGTTATTTGGACACTTGCCGTATTGCCCATTTTCACAAAATGAGCAATTTTCTTTTTCACAGGCTGATAAATCATCTGATCTATGTGCGAAAGATTGACTTTTTACGGTTTTAAAGTTTGAGTCAATTCTCTCAAAAATTATACTTTGGGCTTGAACTTTTTTGCGCGAATAGTTACATTTGGCAAAATACATTTTAAAAATTTTATAAATTGCAGAAGAGTAGCCTTTTTCGGCTTTGATAAGTAAATCTTCTGGAATGTCTAATTCGGCTATTCGTTTTAGAAATTTGTGCGAAACTCTAATTTTTACCATATTTTCACCTCCAAAAATGTACTAAGATGCTATTATTATATAATTTTTCTAATAAAAAGTCAATAAAGTTAAATTGTTTGATAAAAGATAATCTTTATGGTAAAATTAAATCATAAACATAAAATAAAGGGAGGGAATATGGGTGAAAAACCGATTCAAGTTAATAGTGAAATCGGAAAACTCAAAACCGTAATTTTACATAGACCAGGAAAAGAACTCGAAGGGTTGACTCCGGATTATTTGGAACAGCTACTCTTTGATGATATTCCATATTTGGAGGTTGCACAAGCTGAGCATGATGCTTTTGCGGAAACTCTTCGAAATCATGGAGTTGAAGTTCTTTATCTTGATCAGTTAGCAGCAGAATCACTTTATAATGATGAAATTAAATGGCGATTTATTTCTGATTTTGTGCGAGCTTCAAAGCAAGGTGAACGACATGTAACGCACGCTTTGATGCGTTATTTAGGAGAATTTGAGCCACTCGAGCTTGTTCGAAAAATTATGGCGGGTGTTAAAAAAGATGAGATTAAAACTGATGAAGATGAAAAATCTCATTTGAATTATTATTTCAAGAGTGATTATCCATTTTTGCTCGACCCAATGCCAAATCTTTACTTTACTCGTGACCCAGCAGCTGCAGTTGGAAATGGATTAACAATTAATAAAATGCGATATCCAGCTCGCCGACGCGAGAGTTTGTTTATGGAATATATTATGCGCTATCACCCACGATTTGCAGCAAAAACTCCTGGTGGTGAAGTTCCAATTTGGTTTGATCGCTATAATAAATTCAATATGGAAGGTGGTGATGAGCTCGTTCTTTCGAAGAATGTAATGGCGATTGGTGTTTCACAACGAACAACTCCTGAAGCAATCGAAAAAGTTGCTTCGAAATTGTTTGAATTTTCAGATTTTAATAAAATTTTAGCAATTCAAATTCCAGTTTCACATGCATTTATGCATCTTGATACTGTTTTCACAATGATTGATTATGATAAATTTACAGTTCACCCAGAAATTTTAGACAAAGATGGTGAATTGAATATTTACGTTTTGGAAGATTCTGGCATTCCAGGACAGCCAAAAATTACTCATAGAACAAATTTGAAAGAAACTCTAGAGGAAGTTCTTGGTCTTGACCATGTAACTCTGATTCAATGTGGTGATGGTGATCCAATTGCGGCGGCGCGCGAACAGTGGAACGACGGCTCAAACACTCTAGCAATAGCTCCAGGTGTAGTTGTAACTTATGACCGAAACTATGTAACCAATAGAGCTTTGCGTGAAGCTGGCGTAGAAGTTATTGAAATTCAGGGCGCTGAACTTGGTCGTGGCCGTGGAGGCCCACGCTGTATGTCAATGCCAATTTGGAGAGAGGAGATTTAATAATGGCATTAAATTTGAAAAATCGAAATTTTCTAACACTTTTAGATTTTACACCAGAAGAAATTCGCTTAATACTTGATGTTTCGCATGAATACAAACGTTTAAAGCGAGCTGGAATTGCTCATAAAATTCACGAAGGCAAACAAGTTGCTTTGCTTTTCGAAAAAACTTCAACCCGAACTCGAACCGCTTTTACTGTGGCGGCTCGAGATTTGGGAATTCATCCAGAATTTTTAGGCAAAGATGATATTCAAATGGGTAAAAAGGAATCGATTAAAGATACAGCGATTGTGCTTGGTCGCTCATTTGATGGAATTGAATTTCGTGGTTTCGATCATTCAACTGTTGAAGAACTTGCAAAATATGCTGGTGTGCCTGTTTGGAATGGTTTGACCGATATGTATCACCCAACTCAAATTTTGGCAGACTTTATGACTATGGAAGAACATCTTGGATATCTAAAAGGTGCTAAATTAGTATTTGTCGGTGATGGACGCAATAATATGGCGAACAGCTTGATGATTGGCTCAGCTAAAATGGGCGTTGATTTTCGAATTGCTGCCCCAAATAATCTTCATCCAGACCCTGCTTTGGTTGAAAAATGCCGTGAAATTGCTCGTGAAACTGGTGCAAAAATTACAATTACAGACGACCTATATGGTGCCGCTCACGGCGCAGATTTCATCTATACTGATGTATGGGTTTCAATGGGAGAAGAAGATAAATTCGAAGAACGAATCCATCAACTACGCGGCTTCCAAGTAAATACGGCACTTCTTCATGCAACTGGAAATCCAAATGTGAAATTTATGCACTGTTTGCCAGCCTTCCATGATTTAAATACAAAAATTGGAAAAGAAATTTTCGAAAAATATGGATTGAAAGAAATGGAAGTTACTGATGAAGTCTTTAACTCAAACGCTTCAATTGTATTCGACGAAGCTGAAAACCGCATGCACACAATTAAAGCGGTTATGGCTTTAACTTTGTAATTTTAGGAGAAGAAAATGGCTATGAAAAAAGATGCAGATAAAACTGCTTCAAAAAAGGTTAAAAAGGTTTCGAAAAAGCTAAAAGTGTTTAAATCGCCGTCGGCTTTTAGTGTTTTATTCATTATTATTGCAATAATGGCTGGCTTAACTTGGCTCATACCGAGTGGTCGTTATGAACGACTGGAAGATGGAAAAATTAAATCCAATAGTTATTCGCAGACTGAAAAACGCTTGAAAGTTGTTGAAGAAGTTAAAAATCCAAAAACTGAAATTTCAATTTCTGACGCAGAAAGCAAAGGCTATAAAAATGCGGCAAGCGATTTTAAAAAAGCTGAAGAAGAGAAAAAAGAATATTACATTAATCTAAAGCAAGGATTTTGGGATATTTTCTTGTCTCCAATTTATGGAATGGCTAAGAAACTTGATGTAATCGTATTCATCCTGATTCTTGGTGGGTTCTTAGGCGTTGTGATGAAAACCGGCGCACTTGATTCTGCAATTGGTGGCTTGCTCAAAAAGATGAAAGGCAAAGAGAAGTGGATTATTCCAGTCTTAATGACACTTTTTGCGATTGGTGGAACTACTTATGGTATGCAAGAAGAAGCGGTGGCATTCTATGCATTAATCGTGCCAATTATGATTGCTGCTGGCTACAATTCAATGACTGCCGTAATGGTAATTGTTCTTGGCGCTGGCTCGGGTGTTTTAGCTTCAACAGTAAATCCATTCTCAACTATTATTGCCGCAAATGCTGCTGGTGCAGAATTGTCGAAAATATTATTGCCTCAGTTTATAATTCTAGTTGCATCTTTAGTTGCTTCGATTATCTTTACAATGCGATATGCTGCTAAAGTCAAAGCTGGTGAATATGCTGAAGATTCTAAAGGAAAACCGGCAGTTAAAGCAATTGATGCTTCGAAAGTACCAGAATTTACACTTGAGCGAAAATTTGTGATGGGAATTTTTGGGCTAACTTTCCTTGTGATGATTATGTCACTTGTTCCTTGGAAAGATTTGCACGTAACATTCTTTGAAGACTGGCACGAATGGCTCGCAACTTTGCCTATTGTTGGTGGAATCTTCGGATTTAAACATGCTGTTCCATTTGGTTCTTGGTATTTTAACGAAATTTCAGCACTGTTCTTAATCTCGACAATAATGATTAAAATTCTTTACCATGAAGAATTTAAAAAAGATGATGTTTCTGTAACAAATACTTTCCTTGCTGGCTCGGCAGATTTATTGAGTGTTGCTTTAATTATTGCGGTTGCTGCAGCGATTGGTGTTTTGATGCAAGCTGGTGGAATTCAAGATACGATTGTCTATTGGGGTGAAGAACTTCTTCGAAAAGTTCCATCACAGATATTTGGTGTTTTGGCTTATATTTTCTATATACCGATGTCATTTATTATTCCGTCATCTTCTGGTTTAGCAGAGGCTACAATGCCAATTATTGCTCCTGTTGCAGATTTAGCTGGCTCAACCAAAGAAATTGCTGTTGTTGCATTTGCAACTGCATCTGGACTTCTTAATATGGTTGCCCCTACAATTGCATCATTAATGGCTGGTTTAGCGCTCGCAGGTGTTCCTTATAAAAACTGGGTTAAGAGAACTGCTCCATTGATGGCTATCTTAACTTTAATTAGTCTTGTTGTAATCGTTGTGATGGGATTCTTAAAATAAAATGAAACAGATTTCGAAATATCAAAAGGAATCTTTTCATCGAAAATTAACCTCAATTTTGGTGATTGCTGTACTGGTAGCTGTAGTTTTTGCAGTAGGTTTTGTTGTGAAGCTTCTCGATTTTACACTGCCAGTTGCTCACCGAAATATTTCGAATAATAAAAGTCAGAATCAGTCTTCGAAAAATATAAACATTTCAGGAAATGTAGTTTGTCTTTCATTGAAAAAAGGTAAAACTGATAATTCAAATCCAAATAAATGTAAGGTTGGAGTTGTTGATTCTAAAGGCCAAAAATATGCTGTTTCTGGTGGGAGCAATTTAAATCTTTACGGAGAAGCTAATTCAAACGGAGTTGAGGTTTCTGGTGAGTTTATTCCTGCTAGTGAAGATGAAACTTATGATATTGTTGGCACAATCAAGCGTTCGTAGTATAATTTAACTATGAAGTTATTGAGTGATCAAGTTGATGAACGCGAGATTAAAGTAATTTTGCGCGAGTTGGAAAAGACTCGCGCATTTTTTGGAGATGTTGTAGAGTTCGGCTGTTATGTTGGTACAACTAGTGTATTTTTAGCGAAAACTCTTGAAAAATGGGGAAGTTCTAAAACACTTTGGCTTTACGATTCGTTTGAAGGTTTGCCAGAAAAATCTTCAAAAGACATTAATTCTTTGGGTGAAGTTTTTAAAAAAGGTGAGTTGTGTGCTAGCAAAAAGCAATTAATTTCAAATTTGCGTAAATCAAATATTAAAAAAATGCCAAAAATTACAAAAGGTTGGTTTAATACACTTTCGAAAACACAAATTCCTGAAAAAATTAGCTTTGCTTTCTTGGATGGAGATTATTATGATTCAATTTTAGATCCGCTTAATTTAATCTGGAATAATCTTGAAAGTGGTGCAATTGTTGTTGTAGATGACTATGGAAATCAAGCCTTACCAGGAGCTTCAAAGGCAGTTAACGAATGGTGTAAAAAGTACAATATTTCAAAAGAAGTTGAAGCAACTTTAGCGATTTTTCGAAAACCATAAAAATAATAAAAAGTATTGCGCTTGTGTATAAAATGATGTATTATAATTATATAAGTATAAGCGCTAAGGTTATTTTTGGGAGAAACCATAAAAATAGCGTGTTTTCTTGACATTTGTTATTTTTTTTGATAGAATAGTTCATAGGCTCGCGCAAAAACGTGTAAAATTTATTAAATAAAGGAATCGGTCGAGCGCGTGAGTTGCATGAATAAAAGGAGAACACATGCCTATCAAAATCAATTTTCCTCCTTCAAGGAAGAAAATAATTGCGGTGGATGTGGTGCCTGCTGAATGGCAACGCTACATTGAACAATAAAAAGTGACAAAAAGAAAATCTCACTCTTTACCGAGTGAGATTTTATTATGGGATTATTTTTGATTCTTAATTGCTTCGTCTAAGGCTGATTTTAATTTTGCATCATCGCCCCAAATATCAGAAGACAAATCTTTGCCGTTAAGCTTGAATGAAGGCGTTCCAGTTACTTTCGCTTTCGAACCAACAGCTTGGTCAAATTTAATTTTCGCCTTCACTTTATCACTCTCAATATCTTTTTTGAATTGGTCGATATTTAGATTTAATTCTTTAGCGTATTCTGTGAAATATTCCATTCGCTCGCTAGCAGTTGAAGCTGTCCATTCATCTTGCTTGTCGTAAAGCAAATCGTGCATTTCCCAATATTTTCCTTGCAAACCTGCTGCTTCAGCAACGCTCGCTGCAGCAAGTGCATTTGGGTGAATTGTGACTAATGGGAAGTTTCGAAATATCACATTAACCTTATCTTTATATTCTTCTGCGATTGATTTAATGCGGCTGGCGGCAGTTTTACATCCTGGGCATTGAAAATCGCCATATTCAACCAAAGTTACTTTAGAGTTATTTTTATGATAAATATGTTCAGAAATATCGCCTGAATTTTTACTTGAAGAAATCTCTTTCGAAATATCAATATTACTCAAATCAATTTTTTGAAGGTTTGACAGCCAGATCATTCCACCTAAAAAAAGAACAACCAAAACTGTAAAAATTATTGCAAATTTATTATCGGCTATAAAATCTTTTATTTTTTGAAGATTTTTTGCCTTATTTTTATTAGTAGACATTTTCCTCCTTTTTCACTAACTATTACTATTTTAACATAAAAATAAGCTTTTTCAAAATACGTAAGTGTGATAAAATAAAAATATGTTAGTTATAAGTATAATTTGCTTAATTTTAATGCTTATTATTTTTTCTTTGAAAGAAAAGGAAATTGAATTTTCTGAATTTGAGCTCCAGCGTAGAATTAATTCTGGCGACAAACGAGCTGAAAAAATGCTCAACAAAAAGAAATTTACGCCAGTTTATAATTATTTTTTGCAATATTTTGGCTATGCAATCATGATTGTTTCAGTAATTTTACTTTCGAAAGTTTTTGATTTTTGGAAGTCGGCGGCTATTTGCTTTGTTGTTTTTCTAATTTCGAAGGGAATTTTAAAAAGTGGTATTTTGAATCAAATTTCAAGCCAGATTAATCGTAAAATTATCCCAATTGCAAATGGAATTTATTTTGCTCAAAATATAAAAACACAAAATAGGCTTTCGAAGATGGCGAATAAAAAACAACCGTGGTCGTTTTATTCAAAAGAAGAACTTTTAAATTTTTTGGCTAATCATAAACGAATTTTAACTGAAAATGAACAAAAATGGATTGAAAAAATTTTTGAACTTGAAGAAAAAATAATTTTAGAAGTTGGGGTTTCTGGTGAAAAAATGGCGATAATCCACGATAATGATTTATTAACACCGTTAGTAATTGATGAACTTTTCAAAACCAAGCAAAAGATCTTTCCAGTTATGAACGAGGAAGAAAATAAAGTTAAGGGCGTAATTTTTCTGGAAGATATTACTAAAATTGATTCAAGCGATTCGAAAAAAGCTCAAAAAGTAATGCATGAAGAATTTCTATCGATAAAACCTAATTTAAGTGCCTTAGTAGCTTTCGAAAAAATACTTTCAAAAGGTGAAAATTATGCAATTTTGCTTGAAAGAAATGGCGATTTGGCTGGAATCGTTAATTTGGTAGATTTTATTCGTAAAAAATAGGAAAATGTGGTAAAATATAAAGAGTTAAATTCAAGAATTAGGAGAAATATGCGGATATTAGCGAAAAATTCGATTGATAAAATTAGTGAAAAAATTACAGTAAAAGGCTGGGTTAATTCTCGACGTGATCATGGTGGGTTGATTTTTATTGATTTACGTGATCATACTGGACTTCTTCAGCTTGTGATTTCTCCCGATTTCGCGGAAAGTTTTGAATTGGCTGAAAAATGCCGCGATGAATTTGTGATTTC
This sequence comes from uncultured bacterium, assembly GCA_938036745.1. Classification (GTDB taxonomy): domain Bacteria; phylum Patescibacteriota; class Saccharimonadia; order Saccharimonadales; family Saccharimonadaceae; genus Nanogingivalis. The sequence goes on along the minus strand of CALHWG010000040.1, from coordinate 5,542 downwards.
AGCGACTGGTGTAGTAAAAGAGCGCGCTGAAAATTTGAAAAATCCAAATATTTCAACTGGTGAAATTGAGCTTATTGTTGAAAATCTTGAAATTTTAAATCGAAGTGAACCTTTACCAATTGCAGTTTCAGATAATGGTCAAAAGTCAAATGAAGAATTACGTTTGAAATATCGTTTTTTGGATTTGCGCCGCGAAAAAATGCAAAAAATGTTGCGTCGCCGAGCGGAATTTTATCGTGAAATTCGAAAATTTATGGAAAATCACGAATTTATTGAAGTTGCTACGCCAATTCTTGCGAATTCTAGCCCAGAAGGTGCGCGTGATTTCTTGATTCCGAGCCGTGTTCACCCTGGAAAATTTTATGCTCTACCGCAAGCTCCACAGCAATTCAAACAGCTTTTAATGGTTGGTGGAATCGACAAATACTATCAAATTGCTACTTGTTTTCGTGATGAAGACCCGCGGGCGGATAGGCTTTATGGTGATTTTTATCAGCTTGACCTTGAAAAGGCTTTTGTTGAAAATGGTGAAGAGATTCGCTCAGAAATGGAAGTTCTCATTAAAGATCTAGTGAAAAATTTTGCTAAAAAAGAGCTTTTGAGCGAAGAAATTCCGCGGATTCCTTATGAAGTTGCGATGGAAAAATACGGTAGCGATAAACCTGACTTGCGTTTCGGAATGGAATTGATTGATTTAAATGATGTTTTGGCTGAAACTGAATTCGGTGTGTTTAAAAATGTCGAATGCGTGAAAGCGATTTGTGTTAAAAATGGTGCAAGTTTGAGCCGTAAACAAATTGATAACTTCACTGAAATTGCTAAAAGCGAGGGCGCTGGCGGTTTGGCTTATATTACATATGCTGAAGGTGAGGCAAAAAGTCCAATTGTGAAGTTTTTGAGTGAAAATGAGCTTTCTAAAATTAAAGAAGAAACTTGCGCAGAAGATGGTGATGCAATTTTCTTTGGTGCGGATAAACGTGAAGTTGTAAATAAGGTACTTGGTCGTCTTCGAAATGAATTTGCTGATTTCTTCAATCTTAAGGATGAAAATAAAGTGGCTCTCGCTTGGGTTATAGATTTTCCATTTTATGAATTTGATGAGAAAAATAATAAAGTTGATTTTGGTCATAATCCATTTTCGATGCCAAAAGGCGGTGTTGAAGCACTTCGAAATGCTAAATCTGATGCTGAAAAATTGGCAATTAAAGCCGACCAATACGATATGGTGATGAATGGCTATGAAATTTGTTCAGGTGCCGTTCGAAATCATAACCCAGAAGTTATGTATGAGGCTTTTGGCTTACTTGGATATGACAAAAAATATGTTGAAGCAAAATTTGGTGCGATGTTGAATGCGTTTAAATTTGGTGCTCCTCCACATGCAGGATGTGCATTTGGCTTAGATCGAATTTTTATGATTTTAATGAATGAGGATAATATTCGTGAAGTAGTGGCATTTCCAAAAAATGGTTCGGGAGTGGATGTAATGATGAGTTCGCCAAGCTTTGTGGATGAAGGCCAGCTAAAGGAGTTAAAAATTGAGCTCTCTGAAGATGAAGAATAAATTGGCAAATTTTCAATTTAGTTTTTTAGTGATTCTTATAATTGGTGGATTTTTAGTTTTGTTCCAATTTTCAAAAATTGTTTTTGCCGAAGAATTGGCAAAAGAAAAGCCAACTGAAATTCAGATTTCGAAAATTAGTAAAAAATGCAACGATTTAAAAAATAATTTGAAAAAACTTCGCTCTGAAGATGCTCTAAAAAGGGTTAATCTGGGTAAAAGCTATGAGAAGATTTCGAATGGATTGATATCGAATTTTAATGCAAGAATTGCTCTAAACAAGAAAAATGGTGCTGAATTAATCTTGACTGCTTCTGAATTTGAAGAGAATTTTAAGTATTTTAAAGAGAATTTTCAGATTTATGAACGGGAGCTTTCGGAATTAGTTTCGCAAGATTGTACTAAGAATCCGCGTGAATTTTATTTAAAACTTGAAAAAACACGTCGTGCTCGCCGAGAAGTAAATTACAACACTAAAAAACTGAATGAAATTGCTGAAAAATATGGTGTTCAGGTTCATGATTTTGTTGTAAAAAATACATCAGGAGTTTTGAATGAATAATTATTTGAATAAAATTAAAGCAAAAATTACAAATCGGCCATTGGAATCGCAAAAAGAAATTAACGGTTCTCACAATTTGCTAATTTTTCTTGCGGTAAGTTTAGGAATTGCATTAGTTTTGGTGATTGCGAGCTTAATTCTTTATACTTCAGATGGGACTATTCAGCTTGATCTGAGTAGGCCAGTTTTGCAAGAGGCGCGTGAGACCCAGAAAAAGGCAAAAAAAGAGGAAGAAGAGCGCAAGAAAAACGAAAAAGATGAGGAGTTTTTACCACAGGGTGGTCTTTCGAATAAAGACATGGCGGATTTCGAAAGGCTTTATTCGCAGGCAAGAAAGAGAATTCATACAGATGAGTTTAGCGAAAGCTCCTTAAGTGATGAAACTTTAAAAATAACAGACCAATAAAGGAGAAAAATGGCTTTTTTAAATCCGAAAGATTTTATTATTACTCGCAAGCGTAAACTTTATAAATTTGCGCTTTTCAATAATTCTGCAATTTGTTTTGAATTTAATGAATGGCAAAAAGAAAATGCTGAAGTTAATAATTTAGAGATTGGCGCAGGAACAGGGCTTTTTAGTGAGGCTTTGGCGGCAAAAAATCCAATGAAGAATTTTGTAGCGGTTGATGTTAAAGCCGACCGACTAGTTAAGGGAGCTATTAAAGCTGAGCAAGATGGCGTTAAAAATATTCGTTTTTTGAGAGCACGAGCCGACCAACTTCTTGAAGCTTTTGGTGAAAATTCGGTAAAATATCTTTGGGTGACCTTTCCTGACCCTTACCCACGCGAGCGGAATTCGGGCCGCCGCTTAACGCACCCAACTTTTTTGCGAATTTATGCTAAGCTTTTGGCTGAAGATGGCGCACTCTACTTTAAAACTGATGCTAAGAATCTTTTCGAATGGAGTTTGGAACAGCTTGTGGCAGAAGGTTGGAAAATTGAACGGCTTAGTTTTGATTTACATGAAAGCAACTTAAATGAAAATTATAAAGTGATGACAACTTATGAGAAACGTTTTACGGCAGAAGGGCTAAAAATTAACTTCGTAAAGGCTATACCGCCGAAAAATATATGAATAAATAAATTTTGAAAGAGGTGAAATGGCTGATTTTTTAGAAATTAAAGGTGCGCGTGAACATAATTTGAAAAATGTAGATTTAAAAATTCCGCGTGACAAATTAGTGGTGATAACGGGGCTTTCTGGTAGCGGAAAGTCAAGTTTAGCGTTTGATACGATTTACGCAGAAGGCCAGCGCCGTTATATGGAGAGCCTTAATTCTTATGCGCGACAATTTTTAGGTACAATGGATAAGCCAGATGTAGATCAAATTACGGGGCTCAGCCCGGCAATTTCGATTGATCAAAAATCCACTAGTCGTAATCCACGCTCGACTGTGGCAACCGTAACGGAAATTTATGATTATCTACGTCTTCTTTTTGCACGAATCGGTACGCCACATTGTCCAATTTGTGGCCGAGATGTGGTTCGTCGTACACCGCAAAGTATTGTTGATAGTATCATGAATCTTGAAGAAGGTTCGCGATTGATATTGCTTGCGCCGATCGCAAAAGCCAAAAAAGGCGAATTCGCACATATTCCTGAAGAGTTTTCGAAAAAAGGTTTTGCTCGTGCACGGGTTGATGGAGTGATTTACGCTTTAGATGAATTCCCTGAACTTGAAAAAAATATTAAGCATAATATTGAAATTGTAGTTGACCGTTTGGTGCTTTCGAAAGAGATGCGAACACGTTTAGCTCAAAGTGTTGAGCAAGCACTTGAGATGACCGGTGGAATTTTAGAGATTTTAAATGATGAAACTAGCGAAGTGAAGATTTTTTCTCAACGCTATGCTTGTGAGCTTCACCCAGATGAGCATATTCCTGAACTTGAACCCCGATTGTTTTCATTCAACGCGCCGCAAGGAGCTTGTGAAACTTGTTCAGGGCTTGGAACGCGAATGGAGATTGACCCAGAATTAGTGCTTTCACCAAATTTAACGATTTCTGAAGGTGCAATTCGTCCGTATAATCGTGTAATGGAGAAGGGCTATCGAATTAAATTGCTTGAGGAAGTTGCAAAGCGTCATGGATTTTCAACAAAAGTCCCAACTAAAAAGCTTTCGAAAGAAGCGATTGAAATTATTCTATACGGCACAAAAACAGATGAAAAATATCCAATCGAAATGAATGGTCGTGTTTATAACATGAATTTTGAAGGTGTAATTCCAAATCTTGAACGCCGTCATCGCGATACGGGTAGTGAATTCCAGCGTAAAGATATTGAGCGATTCATGCGTGTTCGAAAATGCCAAACTTGTGGTGGAAAGCGCTTGAAGCCAGTTGTTCTTGCAGTTACGGTTGCTGGTCTAAATATTGTAGAAATTTGTGATCTTGCAATTGATGAAGCTGTTGAACTTTTCAAAAATTTAGAACTAAATGAACAGCAAAAGTTTATTTCAACCCAAATTTTGAAAGAAATTTCTTCGAGATTGGGCTTTATGAATAATGTTGGTCTGAATTATTTGGAGCTTTCGCGTGCGGCTAATACTTTGAGCGGTGGTGAGGCACAGCGTATTCGCTTGGCTACGCAGATTGGTTCTGGGCTTCAAGGTGTGCTTTATGTTTTGGATGAGCCTTCGATTGGTCTTCATCAACGAGATAACGATAAATTAATTGCGACGCTAAAAAACCTTCGTGATCTGCATAACACTGTTTTAGTAGTGGAACATGATGAGGACACGATTCGAGCGGCGGATTGGCTTGTTGATGTTGGCCCTGGCGCTGGTGTGAATGGCGGAATGATTGTAGCTTCTGGCACGCCTGAGGAGGTTTCGAAAAATCCGAAATCTTTAACGGGGCAATTTTTGAGCGGAAAAGATAAAATTCAAACACCAAAAAAGCGCCGAAAAATTCAGAAAAATGAAAAATTGGTGATTAAAAATGCGCGCGAAAATAATTTGAAAAATATTGATGTTGAAATTCCACTAGGTGTAATGACAGTAGTTTCTGGCGTCTCAGGAAGTGGAAAATCAACCTTAGTGAATGAAATTTTAAGTAAAGAATTATTAGCACGTAAGCACCGCGCGCAAGAAGTTCCTGGTGCGCATGATGAAATTTTAGGTTTGGAAAAACTCGATAAAGCAATCGTGATTGATCAAAGTGCGATTGGCCGTACACCGCGTTCAAATCCCGCAACTTATACTGGTGTCTTTACGCAGATTCGTGAGCTTTTTGCTGGCACACCAGAAGCGAATATCCGTGGCTATAAAGCTGGCCGGTTCAGTTTTAATGTTAAGGGTGGCCGTTGCGAAAACTGTCAAGGCGACGGTGTGATTAAAATTGAAATGCACTTTTTGCCAGATGTTTATGTGGAATGTGACGTTTGTCACGGAAAACGATATAACCGCGATGCGTTGGAG
>CALHWG010000039.1 GCA_938036745.1 uncultured bacterium | reverse complement strand
TAAATCTGAAGCATCAAACTGTGGTTTAAATTGTTCAGCCAAAATTGGTGCGTCTTCAACCGAAACACGGAACGAAATTATTGACCCAACATTTCCAAAAACCGCATTTTTAACGCTGTCGGTCATTTGTGAAACATATTGATTAGCAACGGTTAAAGTTAAGCCGTATTTTCGAATTTCTGAAAGAATCACCGCAAAAGAATCGGTAGCAAAGTTTTGAAATTCATCAACATAAAGATGAAATGGTCGGCGATCTTCAAGCCGTTCGATATCGGCGCGCGATTGGGCAGCAAGCTGAATTTTAGTTACCAAAAAGGAACCAAGAACTGAGGCGTTATCTTCACCGATTAACCCTTTCGAAAGATTAACAACCAAGATCTTTCCCTCGTCCATAATTTGGCGAATATTAAATGTTGATTTTGGCTGACCGATGATATTTCGAATAATTGGGTTTGCTGTGAAAGCTCCGACCTTGTTTAAAATCGGTGCGATAGCTTCATTCACCTGCTTTTCACCCCATTGGCCAAATTCTTTCTTCCAGAATTGAAGTACGGAGTCATCTTTACAGTAAGTTAAAGTTTCTTTTCGAAAATCACCATCTGTTAGCATTCTTGAAATATCAAGCATTGTAGTTTCTGGGCGGTCGAGAAGTGCTAGAAGTGTGAAACGCAAGATATATTCAAGGCGAGGGCCCCAAGAATCACCAAACATACGTTTCAAAACACCGATAACCTCGGAAGAAATGTTTGATTTTCGGCTCGGATCAGTTACTTCAAGTGGATTGAAGCCAAGCGGAAATTCTGTATCGGCAGGATTAAAGTAAATTACATCATTAAGACGATGTTCAGGAATAAAGCGCATGTTGTTTTGTGCAAAATCGCCGTGTGGGTCGATAATTGCGTATCCTTCACCATGAAAAATATCCGAAAGCGCCAAAAGTTCAAGCGATCCAGACTTTCCGGTTCCCGTTTGACCAATAATATAAAGGTGGCGTGAACGGTCGCGGCGAAGCATTCCAAATTGGTGGTTAATTCCACGAAAGTTTGTTAAACCAAAAGCTGAAATATTTTCATCATGTGCGCGGTCGCCAGTAATTATTGGTAATTTTGAAGGTGGTTCAGCGGTTTTACTTGAAGCCCAAACAATGTTTGGAGTTTCTACGTTTGTGTGTGGTAAATGCCAAATGCTGGCGAGCTCTTGAATATTTAAAATAAAGCCGTCATCAAAGAATATTCGCGACTGAAAATCTCGAATTTTATCTTTATCGAGTGAAGAATTTGAAGCTTTAAAACCATTTAAATTTGTACTATTAAACTGTTTGAAAGTTCCAGTTAGGGCTTGAATTTGAAGCCGCGCAGTATCTTCATCTTCACCTAAATATGCCAAGCGAATTTTAACTTGATAACCAAGCTTTGTGGCCTTTTCTTCAGCTTTCGAAATACGAGTTTTATCACGGTCGGATGGTTCTTTTTTAGCATTTTCTGAACCCTCTGGCGGTGTCCAAAGCGCTTCTAGAATTCGCAAAATATATTTCCAATCGATTTTAAAAGCTTTTTTGCCAGACTTAACTTTTTTCACCCATTCGTCTGACTTTTTATGCCAATCATCGGCAACTGGTCGTGCTAAAACTTGAATCCAAAGTTGGTCATTTGTTCCGTCTAATTTTGCGAGCGTTCCAGTAATTCCTGCAAGTGGGTCAACTTCGAAACCATCAAAAGTTTTAATTGGCAAGGCCTCATTTTCAATCAAGTCGATTTCAGTTGAATAGATTACGTGTTTATTTTCGAGATTCTCTGCGTAATCCTCTTTTGCTTCATAAATTTGAACTGTTGGATATTGTGAATAAATCTGCCCTTCCACAAAACTTTGTAAAGTTCTAGGCATCCAAACATAAAACCGAATTGCGCCATTAACAGATACAATTTCAAAACTTAAATGTTCCTGAACACCATTATTATTTTTAAGCTCGGTTGGGTCTCGCAGAATTCCGTGCAAACTGGCAAGGAGTTGCTCGGCGGCAAGCTCAGATTTATCGTTAGTTTTTGGAATTTCCAACGCTAAAAGAACGCTGTCGGTATTCATTACGGTTAATTTATCGATTTTTTTGTAATTTTGCCAAGTTAGAAAAGCTAAAATCGCCACGATTGTTAGCCAAACTAAAGGATTAAATAAGATTGAAAAAAATGCCGTCATAGTGTTTAAATAATAGCATAAAACTATAAAAAAATCAAGATGGTGGTTATGCTTTTTGGTCTTTCGAAAATAAAATCCGCCCAAATTTTTGAGCGAATTTTAGTTTTTAGGCGAGTTCAGCTAAAGTGTAAGTTGCTTTTGCTACGCGCTTGAACTCTTTTTTGCTTTGAAGGTTTAATAAAACGGTTGTCTCTTTAACTTTGCGTTTTTCAAGCACGCGTTTTACAATTTCATCTCGGTAAAGTGGTTCGCCCGCCTCCTTAAGAACCGCCGTAATTATATCGGCCACAGTTCCACGTTTGAAACCCCAAGTGTCGAGTGCATAAATTCCACGGCCAATCAAAACGAAACGTTTGTCTTTAATTAGTTCATTATGAATTGCTTGAGTTGTAACAGCTTTTCGACTAAAGTCGCTCTTTCTAATTTCTTCAGCAATTTCTGAAAAATGCATTGGCTTTTTTTGGCTTTCTAAAATCACAAAAATTTTGTCGCGAATGTTTTTCGGATTCACTGCCGGCCACTTTTCAAGGCCCCAAAGCCCGTTTAGAGTTGCGAGTAATTTTGAAACGCTAGCAATTGCACTAATTTGACTTGGATGCTCATAGCTCAATTGCTCGTCTAACTGCTCCAAGGTTACTGGACTTTTATTCTTTTTGATGATATTGACAATTTCATCGATTGATTTTTTAATCTTTCGTTCGTCGCCATATTCTGCATTGGCGATTGCACTGTTGTATTTATCGTTTTCTTGGACTAAAACTAATTTCGAACTAATTTCAGCAATAAATAAAAAGTTAAAAATTTGCTGATCACTCGACTCAGATTCAATAGTTTTTTCAACAAGATTTTTAGTTTTCGAAATTCGCCCAACTTCGGCAAGATTTCGAATTATAGTTTTTTCGATTTCAGCAAGATGTTCAATATTTCCCTTTTCGGCAGCAATTTTTAGCCTAATAAGTGCGGCTTTTTCAAGCTGACGAACTCGCTCACGAGTAATATCAAGCCTTTCGCCAATTTGTTCGAGAGTTTCTTTTCGCCAAGCCCAAATCGGCGGTTGATAATTTCGCGTTCTCGCGGTTGGTCGATAACTTGCAAAGCATTCGAAATAACCGTTTGAATCAACTGGATTTTTTCATTCTGAATCTGAGTTTCTTGTTCCATAATTCCCTTGATTAAAGTTAATACTTTATAAAAACCAAGTATTATTTTTCAATAACACTTGAGTATTGTCAATACCATTTATCTCTTCTTTATTTATATTATACCACAAAATTGTAAAAAACAACAAAAAATGACATAAAAATTTATTTTTTAAACTTTTATGTCATTATGCTTGCGCTTATAATAAAATATTAATTACTATTTTTCAGATTTTTTCGTTTTCGAAACGGATTTTTTAGTATTTTTCGAAGCTGTTTTTCGTTTAGTTGATTTTCTAGTTGTAGTTTTTTTGCCAGATTTTCGAGATTTTGCAACTTCAATTAATTCATTGGCTTGTTTCTCGGTAATTTTTTCAATGTCTAAATCTTTTGGTAGAAGTGCTTTAATTTCATTGCTGGATATATATTTTCTCCCAAATCCACCTCGAGAAATTGTAATTCCGTTTTCAAATTTCTTTAAAATCCGCTTTTCATCAGCCTTCAGTTTTTCTTCGTAAAGCATCTGAGCTTCAGTTTCGGTAATTTCGAAAGGAGACATTGGCTTAATGCTTACAAAAGTATTTTCAATTTTAATATATGGGCCATATTGGCCAATATTGGCTGTAATTTCTTTACCATCCTCGGTTTTGCCAACTTTTCGTGGCAAAAGGAACATTTTTAAAGCACTTTCGAGCGAGACAGTTTCAATTTTTTCGCCAGCTGGCATTGGTGCAAATTTAACTTCTTCGCCTTCAATTTTATTATCGCCAAGCTGAATCATTGGTCCGAAACGACCGAATCGTGCAAAAACTTTTCGCCCAGTTTTTGGATCAACTCCAATTTCACGGGCGGGTGCTACAGCGTTTCGGTCGATTTCGCCTGAATCCATAATTAATTTATGAAATGGTTTATAGAAATCGTCAAGCACTTCAAGACGATCTTCTTCGCCTAAAGCAATTTTGTCGAAGTCATTCTCGAGGTTTGCCGTCCAGCCATAATCAACAACTTGATTAAAATAATCGTTTAGAAAATCACTCAAAACTTCGCCGCTGGCAGTCGGCAGTAGTTTTCCTTTAGTTGAGCCAGTTTTTTCTTGAATAACTTCGCGGTTAATTTTGTTTTTCGAAAGTGAAATTTGAATCACATCGCGTGGATTTCCTTCACCTTCACCTTTCAGAGCGTAGCCACGAGTCTGAATCGTATCTAGAATTGTAGCATAAGTTGATGGGCGGCCGATTCCTAAATCTTCGAGTTTTTTAACAAGAGAACCTTCGGTGTAGCGTGCTGGCGGTCGTGAAAAAACTTCTTTTGCGATAATTTCATTAAAATTCAAATTGTCGCCATTTGTAAGCTCTGGCAAGAATTCATCTTTCTTTCCATTTGAATAAACTTTCAAGAATCCATCAAAAACAACTATTTCACCTTTAGCTTCGAAATAATTTTCTTGACCAGAAATTTCAATTTTGATAGTGGTTTTTTCGATTTGCGCTGGCGTCATTTGGCTAGCAAGTGTTCGGTTTCGAATCAGCGTATAAATCTTTTGTAAATCTTGGCTGGTTGAAACTTTTTCATTCGCTATTACGGTTGGTCGAATTGCTTCGTGCGCTTCTTGCGCTGCGGCCGATTTCGTGGCAAAATTGCGTACTTTGTGGTATTTTTCGCCGAAATTTTTCTTGATAAATTCTTCACTAGATTTAATTGCAAATCCACTCAAATTTACGCTGTCGGTTCGCATGTAGGTAATTTTACCAGATTGATAAAGTTTTTGTGCGGCCGCCATCGTGCTCTTGGCTGAGAATCCGAGCCGTGCATTAGCTTCTTGCTGAAGCGTTGAAGTTGTAAAAGGTGCACTTGGGTTGCGGGTTCCGGGGGTTTTCGAAATATTTGCAACTTTAAAGTTTGCCGTTTTTAGGCTTTCGAGAAAATCAGCGGCAGCTTTTTCACTTTCAAATTTTTTATTAAGTTCAGCTTTCAGTATTTCACCAGAATTTGGCACGATAAATTCACCTGTAATTTTAAATGAACTTTTTGCGCCGAATTTTTCAATTTCGCGCTCGCGTTCCACGAGTAGTCTTACTGCTGGGCTTTGTACACGGCCAGCACTCTTACCACCAGGAACTTTTCGCCACACAACAGGGCTCAGATCGAAACCAACCAGCCAGTCTAAAGTTTGGCGAGTCTGTTGAGCTTCGACCATTTTCATGTCAATTTTTCGCGGATTTTTAATTGCTTCTTCAATTGCATTTTTAGTAATTTCGTGAAAAACAATTCGCTTGGTAGTTTTTGGATTTAATTTTAAAACCTCGCAAAGGTGCCACGCAATCGCTTCTCCTTCGCGGTCTTCATCGGTTGCAAGCCAAACGTCGTTAGCTTCTTTCACTGCTTTTCGAAGCTCACTAACCACTTTTTTCTTGCCAGGGTCAACTTCAAAAGTGATTTTATATTTATTGTTTGTTTCGATTGGTCGCCTGCCGTCTTTATTTTTTTTTGCAATCTGGCGAATATGCCCAACGCTGGACATCACTGTAAAATCTTTGCCGAGATATTTTTCAATAGTTTTGGCCTTGGCGGGGCTCTCTACGATTACTAAATTCTTCATAAGCTTAATTTATTTTAACACTTTCAAAGTTTTTCTGCAAATTTTAAAATTAATAATTTGGCAGAATTTCAGATTTTTTATAAAGAAAATTGTTTTTTTAATTAAAAAAGTAAAAATATGAGTTAATCATAATGATTTTAGACGCCTAGCTAGAAATTATTACAGGTTGTTTTGAATTTTTAAGCATAACTGATTTAGTTTGAAATCTGCTGCAAAATCTGTTATAATCAAGCTTATGAAAATTGCAATTGCATCTGATTTATTCTGGCCGATGATTAATGGAATTTCGGTCTTTTCGAAAAATTTAGCCGAGCAAATGACGGCTCATGGCCACGAAGTTGTGGTTTTTGCGCCAAGTCAAACGGGTAAATATTATATTGAAGAAGTTGATGGTTACCGTGTAGTTCGCTTGAGTTCAACTAACTTCCCTTTTTACCCAAATCAAACCGAGACTCTGCCTGAGCCACGCAAAATTGCTGGTGGCCGAATTACTATTCCGCGGATTTATCTTCATAATGGTTATCGACTTTCACTTTTGCCAATCCGTGAAATCCGCAAATTTTGCAAAGAAAATAATTTTATGCCAGATGTTTCACATATTCAATTGCAACTTTTTGTTGGTCAAGCAATGATTGATTTTTCACGAAAACATAATATTCCAGTGGTAATCACCAATCATTCTAGCCCTGAGAACTTATTCGATAATTTAAAAATGCTTGCACCGCTATCGCCGATTATTAACCGAACTGTTTTACTATATACTAAACGCTTTGCGCTTCAAGCAGATTATGCTACAATGCCAACTCAGCAAGCGATTGAAAGACATTTTCGAAATCCAGAAAAAGCTAAAATGCCGATTGAGGCTGTTTCGAACGGTATTGATTTAAGCCGATTTACTCCTGAAAAACCGCCAAAAGAATTTTTTGAAAAATTTGATTTGCCACAAAACTCACCAATTGTAATGAATATTGGTCGTGTTGACGCCGAAAAACACATTTCAACATTGATTTTAGCGTTTAATGAAGTATTAAAAAATAACAAAAAAGCTCAGCTAGTGATTGTTGGCGACGGCACCGATCGCCCAAATCTTGAGAATTTGGTTTATAAACTGGGAATTTCGAAAAATGTGCACTTTATGGGTACGCAACTTGGCGAAGATTTAGTGAATTTTCACCGTGCGGCTAGCGTGTTTGTCTCAGCAAGCCCAACTGAAACTCAAGGAATTGTTTTTCTTGAGGCAGCCGCTTGTGGTAAGCCTGTGATTGGTGTTGATGTTGGTGCGGTTAAAGAAATCTGTCAAGATGGCGTGAATGGTTTTTTGTGTGAAACTGATAACGTTGAACAAATTGCTGAAAACATCTCAAAGATTTTAAACGATAAAAAACTTGCGGCAGATTTTTCGAAAAAAGGGCTCGAAATTATTAAAAAACATGATTTGAATTTTACAATTTCGAAATTTGAAGAAATTTATAATTTTGTGATCGAAAAGAAAAAACAAGAACCGCGAAATTGGCTCGAAAAACTATCGCGAAAATTAAAGAAATAATATGATTCTTAGTGTAGAAATTACTGAAAAATCTTTTGGCAACAAGCAACTTCTTCAGAACATAAAATTCAGCATTGATGAGGGCGAAAAAGTTGGTTTAATCGGGAGAAATGGAATTGGAAAATCCACGCTTTTTGGTATTTTACTTGGTCGTGACCAAGATTTTTCGGGCGAAGTGATTTTTCGAAAAGGTTCAGTTATTGCCAGAACACAACAGGAATATTCCAGCGTTGGTGAGCAAACTGTGCTTGATTTCATCTTGAATGATCTACCGGAATACGCTCATCTTTCGAAACTTTTGCGTGAACTTCCTGAAAAAATGGGCGAAAATATGGAGCTGATCGAAAAATACACTGATGCTCTAAATCGCTTTCAGGAGAAAAATTTCCACTTTATTGAAGATAAAATTAAAGCTGAACTTCGTGATTTTGGCCTTGGTGGTTTTGAAAGTCGCCAGATGAAAACACTTTCGGGCGGTCAGAAACGTTTAGTTGATACGATTAAAATTATCCATTCGAAAGCTGATTTGGCGCTCGTTGATGAGCCGACTAATTTTATGGATTCGCACGCCAAAAATCGTTTTTTAAACTGGATGAAGAATTCCAATGAGGCGGTTTTAGTGATTACACACGACCGTGATGTACTTTCGAAAGTTGATAGAATTATTGAAATTCGCGATGGCAAAACTTATATCTTTAAAGGAAATTATGACGATTATTTGCGGGCGAATATGTTTTCGACTACCAATCAAATTCAAGATTTTGAGAGTATTCAACGCCGAATTGCAAATCTGAAAGATAAAGTTCGTGAATATCAGCGAATGAAGGAGAAGGCTCGTGATCCGAGCACGATCCAACGGTTTAAGCGGCTCGAAAATAAATCTCGCGAAGAGCTAGCAGATCTGGAGTTGATTGAAAAACCGAGTTTTTGGATTGATCAAGCAAATGTTGAAAATCTAGGTTTTAAGGCGGCGAAATCTTATCAAAAATTTAAGGCCAAAAATGTTAAAATTGGTATTAAAAATGAAGAAAAACGTTCGGTGCGAAGTTTAGTGCGTGCGGAAAATCTTGCACTCGGCTATGGCTCGCTTGAAGATGCGCTTGAAAATAAAAATGGCGCAAAAATTCTTTTTGAAAATGTAAATTTTGATTTAAAAGTTGGTGGAATTTTGGAAATTTTTGCCCGCCAGAAAGTTCGCTAATAGACGTTTCAAAATCTTCAACAGAAAAGAGATATTGATATAAAATTCGATAAATCTTTTCCTCCGTGATTGAAATATTTTGGTCAAGGTAGATTTTTTCAATTGCATCTTTTATATTCATTTCGAAAAATTCAGAACCAATTTCTTGGCTATAAATTCCAATTCTCGCGGTTTCATCAAGGAA
>CALHWG010000038.1 GCA_938036745.1 uncultured bacterium | reverse complement strand
AATTATGCGGTTTTCTTGGCAGTTAGCTGAAAAAGGTCATATTTTTGGCGTTACAGCGAGAGGCTACGGCGGAAGCACCGATGGCTCCTCAATTGGAAGAGGAATTATATTAGATATTTCGCGACATCTTGATAAAGTTAAAGAGCTTGATTTACGAGCTAAAACCGTTCAGGTTCAAGCCGGGGCGAATTTTCAAAAATTGAATCTTGCAATTGCGTCACAAGCGATGGAAATTCCGCAAAGTCCAGCTGGCGAAAGGCTCACAGTTGGTGGGGCGATTGCAATGAATTTGCCGAGCGAAAAGTTTAATTATGGCGACTTAGTAAATTCCGTTAGCGAAGCAGAAGTTATCTTAAGCAATGGCGATATTATTAACATTGGAAAAATTTCCCGCAAGGAATTAAGCGAAAAAATCGCACTTTCTAATTTTGAAGGAGAGATTTATCGTAAAATTGACACTTTAATCGAAGATAATTACAGTTTAATTCAGCAAATCGATAGCGATTCTAGCTTCGGCTATTCGGGAATTGCAAATGTGAAAAGTGAAGATGGAACGTTCAATTTAATTCCGTTATTTTTTGGTTCACTCGGAACGCTAGGAATTATCACCGAAGCAAAGATTCAAACAAATTACATAATTAACGAGACCAATTTTATGGTTGTAAGTTTTTCAAATCGCGACGACGCACGTGATTTTAACGATGAAATTGCCAAATTCGCACCAGATATTGTTGAATTATTTGATGGTAAAATGTTTGAAGCTGCTGTTGCTTCTGGTAAAAAATACCAATTCTATCTTGACAGGAATTCACAAAATTTAGCCACAAAATTAGTTTTGGTTGTTGGAATCTCAGACAAAAACACAAAGAAAATTGCATCAAAAATACATAAAATTGAAAAAATTGCCAAGAAATTTGAAGGCGCAACCGTTTGGATTCCAGAAGACGATGAACGTTCGAAAGCTGAGCTTGAAGCAATTCGTGATGTTCGTGAAATTTTGCGAGCAAGGAGTGGTGTAATCAAGCAAGAGATCTACCCAATTCAAGGTGTTTATGTACCAATGGAGCGTTTCGAAACTTTCTATTTAGGGCTTCAAAAACTTGCCTTACAACACAGTATTCCTGCACCAATTCAAGGTTCAGCGCTAACCTCTATTTTTGAAATTCTAGCTGAATTTGACTTTTCGAAAATTAGCGACCGTCAAAAATCACTAAAATTTATTGCCGACCTTGGTGCTTTACTTGCAAAAGTTGATGGTGAATTTGCGTATGGTGCAGGTGAAGGGCGAATTTATGGTCATTTTGTTGCAAGAAATATCAGTGAAGAAATTGAAGAATTATATTCGCAAATTAAAGATATTTTCGACCCGATGCATATTTTGAATCCTGGTGTAAAAGGCCGCCCAAACACTAAAGAATTAGTGAAATCGGTTCGAAATGAAAAATAAACCAAATTTCGAAACTGGCGAAGGCTTAACTGTTCAAAACGATACCCGAAATGTGATTGATAAATACAAGGGTGTATCGGTTGAAGAAATTAAAAAAGACCTTGAAACTTCGCGGCACGATTTTCATATTGCTGTTGAGAACTTTCAGCACGATTTTAATATTGGCACAATCGCTCGAAACGCCAATGCTTTTAACGCTGCAGGAATTCATATTATTGGCAAAAAACACTGGAATCGACGCGGCGCAATGAAGACCGAGGCTTATATGAATGTTTTTCATCATAAAACCGTGCAAAATTTTATAGATTGGGCGAAAGATAATAAATTTAAACTTATCGCAATCGACAACCAGAAAGGTGCAAAGAATCTAAACAATGCACAGCTTTCGAAAGGCTCTATTTTGATTTTTGGAAATGAGAGTGATGGTATTTCAGAAGAGATGATCGAGGCCTGCGAAGAAATGATCGCAATTGAACAATTTGGCTCAACGAGAAGTGTTAATGTTGGAGTTGCTAGCGGCATTTTAATGTACGAATTCGTGCGGCGAAATTATTTGGCAAAATAATTATTCATTAGACAACAGCAGTTTATTTTTATATCTTTTTATTTTTCATAAATGAGGGCTGCATATTAATAAACTATTGAGCGCTCATTAGCACTCTTTTTTGCATAAAAAAATATGGTGTGTTATAATTATATAGATATGAAGACAAAGTTAAAGAATATTTCAGATGTAAAAGTTGAGCTCACAATTTCTCTTGGAGCTGAGGAGTTGAAAGCTGCAGAGCAAGTTGCGCTAACAAAGCTCGCTAAAGAAGTTAAAATCGAAGGTTTTCGAAAAGGAAAAGCACCACTAGAAATGGTTGCTTCGCAAGTTGATCCAAATTTACTCAATCAAGAAACGCTTGAAAACGCACTTTCTAAATCTGTTGCTGAAGCATTTCTAAAAGAAAAAGTTCAAGCAATTAATCGACCAGAAGTTGATGTTAAAAAATTTATTCCTGGAACTGAGCTAGAATTTACCGCAACTACCGAAATCATGCCAAAAGTTGAACTTGGTGACTATAAAAAATTAGGCGTAAAAAAAGAAGCTGTAAAAGTTTCGAAAAAAGAAGTCAAAGAAACAATCGATCGAATTTTGAAGAATTTTGCCGAAAAGAAAAAAGTTGAGCGTGAAGCAAAAAACGGCGATGAAGTCGTCATCGACTTTTTAGGCAAAAAAGATGGTATTGCTTTTGACGGTGGAAAAGCTGAAAAATTCCCACTTGAACTTGGCTCGAAATCTTTCATTCCTGGGTTCGAAGAAGGTTTGATTGACAAAAAAGCTGGCGACGAACTTTCACTTGATTTGGAATTTCCAAAAGATTACCACGCAAAAGACTTGGCTGGCGCAAAAGTTGTTTTTGAAGTAAAAATTCACGAAGTTCGAGAAAATGTTGAGCCAGAAATTAACGAAGAATTCCTTTCGAAATTAGGTGATTTCAAAACTAAAGAAGAATTCGAAAAACAGATTGAAGAAGATTTGAAAACTCAAAAACAAGCTGAAGCGGACGAAAAATTCAAAGACGAGCTTGTTAAAAAGTTGGCAGAAGTTTCGAAAGTTCCTGTGCCAGAAATCTTGCTTGAAGATCAAAAACGCAGCATTGAAATGGATATGCAACAAAATTTGATGTATTCTGGGCTTTCACTTGAAGATTATCTTGAGCGAATGGGCAAAACTCGTGAAGAATGGCTCGAAAAAGATGTTAAAGAAGCAGCCGAAATGCGCGTAAAATCTGGATTAGCTTTAGCAGAGATTTCGAAAGTTGAAAAAGTTAAGTCAGATACTAAAGAGCTTGATGCCCGAATCGCACAACTTAAAGAACAATACGGAAACAGCAAAGAAGTTCAAAAACAGCTTTCATCTGATGATGTTCGCCGAAACTTAGCAAATCAGATTTTGACCGAAAAAACAATTGATTTATTGGTAAAATTTAATTCATAGTTTTAAGAATTT
Organism: uncultured bacterium; assembly: GCA_938036745.1. GTDB lineage: Bacteria > Patescibacteriota > Saccharimonadia > Saccharimonadales > Saccharimonadaceae > Nanogingivalis. The sequence continues at coordinate 1,619 of CALHWG010000038.1, read as the reverse complement.
TATAAAAACAGGCTCGAAAGGGCTTGTTTTTACTTATGCTTTATTTTATAATAGTTATAGTTAGTACATTTGGAGGTGGTTTTATGATTTCTTTAGAAGAAGCCGCAAAGAATACAACACTTGAGGCTAAAAACTTGACGCTTGTTCATAAGCAAATTATTTTATCAATTCGAGTAATTGATTGGAAAGGCTTATTTTCTTATAATTTGCGAGATAGTTTTACAGTTGAAGATTTAAATCTTGATTATTCAGGATTATTAATTCCTGAAAGGGGAGTTTCTCCCGACAAACCATCGGTTTCTTTTAGCTTTTTAATTAATGACAATAATCCTGAAATAACAGAATGCTCAAAATTAGAAATCCGTAAGATTATCGAAAAAACTATTAGCGACTGTTTGGGTTGTAACGCTTTTAAGCCGATTTCAAAAGTTAAAATTGGCAAAAAGTATAAGCATTATAAAGGTGGAGAATATGAGGTTTTGTATATTTCTCGACATACCGAACAAAATGAAGAATTGGTGAATTATCGCAAAATTGGCGAAAATGAAATTTGGTCACGGCCAAAAGAGATGTTTATGGACGGAAGATTCCAGCCAATAGATTAAAATTTTAGCTCGTATTGCGGGCTTTTTCATTTTCTAAATATTGTTTTTTGTTAAGCTTATACTTTTAATTAATATAAAGATACGAGAAAGGAATTTATGAAATTTTTCGAAAAAAGAGATTTATTAATTTTGCATATTATTTTAATCATTACTCTTCTTATTGGGCTAGTTGCAAATAGCATCGTTCTTGGGATTTTTTATAGCGATTATCTTAAAAATTTCGATGGTCAACAAAAAATTGAAAAAATTATCAAGATAGAATTGAATCACTCGAGAAAAAGCTCGACCTAAAATATTCACCAAACGAAAACGGAGAATATTCACATAAATCACAAAGCGAACTCTAAACAAGGTTCGCTTTTTATGATAAAATAGGAGAATGAATGACTTTCAAAAGATTTTCGAAAAAAATTATAAAATGTTAAACGCAGAGCAGAAAGAGGCAGTCGATACAATCGATGGGCCAGTTTTGGTGATTGCTGGGCCGGGGACGGGAAAAACTCAATTGCTTTCAACGCGAATTGCCAATATTTTGCAAAAAACTGACACGGCGCCAGAAAATATCCTTGCAATGACCTTTACTGAAGCTGGAGCCTCGAATATGCGCGAGCGACTTTCACGTTTTATTGGTACGGATTCTTTTAAAGTTGGAATTTTCACTTATCATGGTTTCGCAAATGAAATTATTCAAAATTATCGTGAATATTTTACAGATAAAAATCTTAACGAAGCTGCTGATGAATTAGTTACAAAAGAAATTATAACAAAAATATCAAATGAATTGCCAAGCTCTTCAAAACTCAAAAAAATCTCTATTTCGAACATCACCTCCACGATAAAAGAAATGAAAAATGCTTATATTTCGCCAGATGATTTGCGAAAAGTTGCGAAGGTAAATATTTCTGAGCAAGAAATTTTTAACGAGAGTATTAAAGGGTTACGCGTTGATGGGCGAACTTTTGCGAAAGTTCAGTCATTTTATTCAGCAATTCGTGATAATTTAGAATAATTTCA
>CALHWG010000037.1 GCA_938036745.1 uncultured bacterium | reverse complement strand
ATTATATAAATAATGTCAAATGTAACAAAGAAATAAAAATAATATTTTGCAAGTTAAGTGGAGTGAAGAAAATATATTTTTATAACAAATAAATAAAATATATTTTAAAAAAGTCAAAGGAGAACAAATATAATTGTTCGCTTTTTATAAACTGAAATAAAAAAATGTCAAATTAACAGATATAAAAATAGAGCTTTTATAGCTCTATTCATAGATTAAATCTCGTAGTCCTTCAATTTGCGAACGAATTTCGGCATCTAATTTGATACTTTTTTCGATTTTCGAAACCCCATTCATAATGGTTGAATGATCTCGCGAAAATTCTTTACCAATTTGCGGGAAACTCATTTTCAATTCATACTTCATTAAATAGCAGGCTGTTTGACGAGCGTGATTTATATCTTTTTGCCTAGATTTACTTAAAATATCTTCTTTCGAAACACCAAAATACTTAGCAGTTTTATCAATAATTTTTTTTGAATTTAAGTGATTTGGCCTTGTTGGCCGGCTATTTTGAATTAAACCTTGTGCGAGCTCAAGGCTCGGCTTAATATTTCTAAGTTCCGCCATCGCAATCAGTTGAGTAACTGCTCCAATGATTTCTCGAATATTCGTGCGATAATTTTCAGCGATAAATTCTGAAACTTCTGGTTCGAGCTTAACTTTTTCGTATTCAGCGCGAGCTTCAACGATACTTTGGCGAGTTTCGAAATCCGGTAGCTGAATATCAACCATCATTCCACTTTCGAAACGACTTTTTAGCCTGTCTGTTAAAGTTGGAATACTAGAAGGTGCACGATCACTTGAAAGAATTATCTGCTTATTTACGCGATGAAGTTCATTAAAGGTGTGAAAAAATTCCTCTTGAGTTTTATCTTTTCCATAAATAAACTGAATATCATCAACAATTAGAACATCAACATTTCGATATTTATCAGCATAGCCTTGCTTTTTTGAACGCACATTTTCCAGAAAATCACGATAAAAATTCTCAATTGTAATATAAAGAACAGTCATTTCTGGATGCTTTTCTTCAATTGCGTTTCCGATCGCTTGCATCAAGTGTGTTTTACCAAGGCCGGAATCACCATAAAAATAAAGTGGATTATATTTTTTACCAGGATTTTCTGCTACATTTTGACTAACAAAATATGCTAATTCATTTGAGCCACCAACAATGAAATTTTCGAAAGTGTAATCTTTATTTAGACCACTAGAATGTTTAGCTTTTTCAGTTTTCTTCTTGATTAAATCCTCAACAGAAGGTTTTTTTAGAGAAGGTGCTGGGATTTCTTCGGCCTGTTTTTTGAGCTTTTTTGTAGAAATAACCTCAAAAGAAATAATTTCGGGATTTTTACCGTTATTTCGAAAAGCTTTCTTAATATGTTCGATATATTTTTTCTTAATAGTGTTAGTTATGAAAGAATTTTTAGCACCAATAACTGCATGATCATTCTCTAAAGATAAAAGTTGTGTGTCAGCAAACCAAGTCTTAAAATTCGCGCCTTGAATTTTAGGATCCATTTCGAGTTCAGCTAAGATATTTTTCCACAACTCATTCATAATTCTATTCTATAACATTTTTGAGTTTTCCACAACCTAAAATTTAAAGAAATAAAAAATATGTTATAATTTTTGAAAAGTAGAAGAATTTTTCCACATTTTTTAAATACTACTGTAATATCTGTGGAAAAGTCCTTGTTTTTTGTGGAAAACTATGATATACTACAAAATGAATTTAGCAAAATTTCAAGTTTAAGTAACAGATTAAAAAGCTTATGAAAAGTAATCAACTTGATTTTTTAAATATTAAATTGTAAAATAGGATAGATATGCCAAAAAGAACACATCAACCACATAAACGACATCGTGCGAAAACTCACGGTTTTCGAAATAAGATGTCTTCAAAGGCTGGAATTAAAGTTCTAAAACGACGCCGACTAAAAGGCCGAAAACGACTTACAGTCTAAAAATAATCTCACTCCAAGCGAGTGAGATTATTTTTACTTGATTTTGCATTTCGTTTATGCTAAAATATTTTGGACATTTTAGAAAAGGAGGAGGAAATGAGGAAAAGTTTAATTATTGGTTTTTTCGCTTTTTTTATTGCTCTTATTTTTTCAAAAAATACTTTTGCGGAAGATAAAAAGATCTATATCTCGCGAGTTTATGCTACTGATTCGAAGGAGTTTGTTGAACTTTTTAATAGTGGTGAAGATTATAAATTTAAAGAAATTTCGCTTAAAAATAATCAAAAACAAATTGTTCAAAATGGAATTTTTAAATCGCAAGAATATATGACTTTTGCGCAAAATGCTCAGAATTCTGATGTGAAGTTTAAGGAAGAATTTCGAAATATTGATACTATTGGTCAGAAACCTATTTTGGGGCTTTATATTGATGGTGAATTGAAAGATTATATTTGTTCTGATAAAAAGAGATGTATTAAAGGACTGGTTAAAAATTCAACCGATCTAAAACCGAGTGATAATGGTGTTGAGAAAATTGCTGTTTCGAAAGCTGAGATACTTAAAAATGGCGATAAAATGACCGCTATTGAAGTTCGAAATAATTATAATTTTGGTTTACGAAATCTTGATAATTATTCACCAAGATTTGGTGGATTAAAGCTTGAAAAAACAGAAAATTTAGACGATAAAAAAGATGAATTAGAAAAAAATCCTGAAGCTCCTAAAAGAGAAGATAAAGCTGAAGCTGAAGATAAAAAAGTTTTAAATCCTGAAGATAAGGATTCTGAAAATGGAAAAGAAGAAAATAAAGCTGATGTAAATGAAGAAAAAAGTATTTTTAAAAATTCGAATAATTTTAAAAATGAGAAAAATATAGTTTTTAGTCAAGACAAACAACCAGAACGGATAGAAGAAAATACTAAAAATAATATTTTATTAAATAATGAATTAGATAATCTAAAGAATCAGGGGCAAATTTTAGCACCAAACACTGGGTTTTTGAAAACTGAAAATAATAATTTTGTTCTAAATTTGATGTTCTTAGCTATTTTTGAAGTTACAATTTTAATAAAAAGAAAGTTTTTAAATGAAGATTTTTAGAATTATTTTTTTGAGTATTTTGCTCACGCTTTTTTTGGGATTTTTAAATAAAACTCAAGCTTTAAATACGCAAAATATTTTAATTTCAAAAGTTTCGAATTCAATGTTGGAAATCTCAAATTTTGGTGAAGATTTCCAGTTTTCGAAAATTGAAATTATCCAGAATAATCAAAATATTGGTGAAATTTCGAACGGAATTTTTTTAAAAAAAGCACAAATATTATTTAGCGAAAAAGATGGCGATGGAAAAATCTTGAGTCAAGATTTATTGAGTGAACAGATTGAGCTTAAAATTGATGGCAAAAAAGTTGATTTTTTATGTGCAGAAAATATGAAGTGCGAAGAAAAAAATGCGCCAGAAATTACTAAAAATGATATTTTAATTCGTAATTTTAATAAAGATATTTTTGAAATTTCACAAAAAAAAGTGATTTTTAGTTCTGGTGGATTAGCTGAAATTGAAGAATATTTTTGTGAAAATTTACAAATTAGCGAAGTTTTAATTAATTCAAATGAGCAGTTTTTAGAGTTAAAAAATACTAAAAATCAAAAAATTTCACTTAAAAAATGTGGGATTGAAATTTATGCAGGAAATAATAAAGAGCCACAAAAAATAAACTTTAAAGATATAGAGATTTTACCGAATGATTTTTTAACAATTAATTTTAATAGTGAAAATAGTTTTAAATTTTCGAAAACTGGCAATAATAAAATTATTCTTTTAAATTCAAAAAAACAAGAAATTCAAAGTGTTGAATTGAAGGGTTCAAAGAAGAATTTAAGCTGGATTTTTGATGGAGAAGAATGGAAACAAAGCTTTAAAATAACAAAAAATAGTGAAAATATTCTTCAAGTTTGTGAAGATGGATTCTTTTTAAACTCTGAAAATCATTGTGAAAAAAATAAAAAAACTTGCCAAGCAGGATATTTTTTAAACGAAGAAACTGATCGCTGTAATAAGATTAAAGAAGAAAATCAAGAAAAAAAATGTGAAAATGGTTATTTCTTAAATCTTGAAACAAATCGATGTAATAAAATTTTAGTAGAAAAAGCTACATTGGAATGTCGTGAAGGTTATGAGCGCAATTTAGAAACTAATAGGTGTCGAAAAATTTCAAGTGTAATAGTTTCGAAAAAAGATGTTTTATGCGCTCCAGGATATACACGAAATCCTGAAACAAATCGTTGTAGAAAAAACAGTAATGAAACTAAAAAAGAATTAGCGCCTTGTAAAGATGGATATGAGAGAAATGAAGAGACGAACCGTTGCAGAAAAGTTGTAAAAAATAGTGGTGCTAGTGATGATGTGAAAAAAGATGAAGAAGAATCTAAGCAGGCTGAATTTACGGGTTGGTGGATTATCACTGTTGTGATTCTAGTATTTTTAGCAATTTTATTTTTCGAATTTCGAAAAGATATTTTTGCGAAATTTTCAAAAGGTAAAAAATGAAAAAGCGGCGAATTCTAGGAATTGACCCCGGAACTGGAATTTTGGGGTTTGGTGTTGTAGATTGCCAGATTGGTAAGCCCTTAAAAATGGTGACTGGTGGTGTTATTTCAACTCCGGCTCATACACCAATTGAAATTCGGCTTGAAGAAATTTATAATGGCTTGAAAGAGATTATTACAGAAACTAATCCAGATGAAGTTTCAATTGAAAAACTATTTTTTTCGAAAAACGTAACAACAGCTATTTCAGTCGCTCAGGCTCGTGGTGTAGCTATTTTAGTAGCTCAACAATCAAAAATTCCAATTGCAGAATATACTCCAAATCAGATTAAACAAACTTTAACAGGTTATGGCGGAGCGAATAAAAAGCAAATGCAGGAAATGGTGCGTTCGAATTTAAATTTGGCTGAAATTCCGAATCCAGATGATGCAGCTGATGCGCTTGCTGCTGCAATTACGCATTTTTATATGACGCGTATTTAAAACTTAAAGAGTTTATGGTAAAATAATTTAATGATTGCACATATTTCTGGAAAAATTGTTGAAAAATTTGCTGGTAGCGTGATTGTGGATGTTGCTGGTGTTGGATATGAAGTTATCGTTCCCACAAATGAGTTCGAACGAGCAGTTCTGGGCGATGATATTAAATTTTACACATATCATAATATTACTGATAGAAGTCAAGAACTTTTTGGTTTTTCGAGTTTGGCGGCTAAAAAACTTTTCGAACTTTTAATTACAGTTCAAGGAATTGGCCCAAGGGCTGGAATTGCAATTATGAGTTTAGGTGAAACTGAAGATGTTCGAAATTCGATTGCTTGCGAAGACGCAAAATTTATCCAAAAAGCATCTGGAGTTGGTAAGAAATCAGCTGAGCGTGTAATTTTAGATTTAAAAGATAAAGTTGGAATGGCGATTTCAAAACCTGATGGAGTTGGTGATAGCATTATCCTAGCTTCAGATGAGGCTTTAGAGGCTCTGATTGCTCTTGGGTTTAATTTAAATGATGCAACAAAAGCATTAGAACAAATTCCGCGAGATTTACCAACGGAAGAACGTATTACTTTAGCATTGAAATCTGGAATTTAATTTAAAAAGAAAAAAGCCGCACATTTTGTGCGACTTTATTTAATAGGATAGGTCTTGCTCTATTTCAGAGAAAATTTTATAAATATATTCAAGATCGATATTCTCAAGTTTTTCAAGATTTTCGATCTTTAGCTTTTTGTAATTATATTTACCCTCACTTTTAACCCAGATAAATCCTTCGTGAGAATCAATCACGAAAAGTTTAGCAGCTTCATTAAGGTGATCTGGGGTCTCTGTATCTTTAAGTATTATAACCCAGACATTTTCAGGAATTTCCTTGTTCCTGACATTAATTTTCTGAACAAAAATTCGCCCACTTAGTTTTCCGTGATTAACCAAATTCGCAATACTTTTTGCTTTTGCAAAAATATTTTGTGCTAAAACTTCTGAAGAAGTAACTGTAGTTACGTGTGTTTCCATAAAAACACCATCCTTTTTATATACTTCTCTTTTTTTGGAAGAGATACATCAATTATATCAATTTTTTTTAAAAAAGTCAAACTATGATATAATATATTCAATGGCTATTGAAAGAATTATTGATGCAAACTTACACGATGATGAACCGCAAGAACAGCAGGTGGAGATTTCTTTACGCCCAACAAATTTTGATGAATATGTTGGCCAAGAACGATTGAAGAAAAACTTAAAACTTGCGATTGAAGCTTCGAAAAAGCGCGGTGAAAATATTGATCATGTTCTTCTTTATGGTCCGCCGGGGTTGGGAAAAACTACAATGGCGAATGTGATTGCGCGTGAAATGGGCGCTAATATTCGAATTACATCTGGCCCAGCAATTGAAAAAGCTGGTGATTTAGCTTCAATTGTAACAAATTTACAAGATGGTGATATTCTTTTCATTGATGAAATTCACCGAATGCCACGCGCTGTCGAAGAAATTCTTTATTCTGCAATGGAAGATTTTAAACTTGATATTGTAATTGGTAAAGGTCCAGCCGCACGCTCGGTTCGGTTAGATTTGCCACATTTTACTGTTATTGGAGCAACTACTAGAACAGGAAGTTTAGCGGCGCCACTTCGGGACCGTTTTGGCCATATTTATAGATTGGAATTTTACACACCAGAAGAGATTTCGAAAATTATTTTACGTTCAAGCAAAATTTTGGGGAGCAAAATTCAAGATGAAGCTTCAAAAATTCTATCAACGAGAGCAAGGCTAACTCCACGAATTGCAAACCGAATTTTAAAGCGGGTTCGTGATTATGCTGATGTTAATGGCGATGGAATTATTGATTCGAAAACCGCTCAAAATGCTTTAAAAATGCTTGAAATTGATGAATTAGGTCTTGATGCAGCAGACAGAAATCTATTGAATTCAGTGATTGAAAATTACGGAACGCGGCCAGTCGGCTTAAATACAATGGCGGCATTAACTGGTGATGAAACTGCAACAATTGAAGATTTTTATGAACCGTATTTAATGCAGATTGGTTTTTTGCAACGAACTCCTCGTGGAAGAATTATCACCAAGAAAGCATTTGAACATTTAGGAAAGGAATTTAAAGATGAATGATAAGCAAAGCTTGGCGCAAAAATTTGAAGAAAAAATCACACAAAATGGGCAGAATTTAACTTTTGAAAATAGCTTTGGGGCTCCAATTCAAGTTCAGCCAGTTATGCAAGTAGAAGTTCCCGTTGGTGATCTACGCGTAATTAAAACTCGCCATGAACAATCTGTAAAAACTTATCCAGATATCACGGTTGATGAAGATGAATATGTGGTTCTTTCAATGCGCCGTCATTCACTCGGCTATCTTTTAAATATTATTTTTAGTGCGTTTATTGGTGTTTTACTAATTAGCGCGTGGATTATTATCTGTTTTATACCTAATCCGCTACCAATTCCTGCAAACTTTAAACCACAAATTTCTTTGATTTTTGGCTCAATTACGCTACTTTTAATTATATTAACTTATGTTAATTATGTTGTATATCGAGCAAATCGATTTGTGATTACGAACGAACGTGCAATTCAATGGATTTCGAATACGATTATGAGCCAAAAAAAGCAGGTGATCAACCTTGAATCGATTGAAGATATTTCTTATTCTCGAGAGGGAGTTTTGCAACATTTGTTTGATTACGGAACTGTTAAATTAAGCACTGTTGGTGATGAATCAACTTATACTTTTCCATTTTCACCAAATCCAGACAAAAAAGCAGAATTTTTAAGTGATATTGTTGAAGCGGCTCGTGAAAATCAAATGCTTTCTGATAAACTTTTTGAAGAAGGCGTAAAAATGAGTGTAAAATAATAAAAAACGGCTTTCGAAAATTTTAAGCCGTTTTTTATTATTTAATTTCGAGATTTTTTAATAAAATCACCTTCTTTTTCTAATTTTGCTCGAAGTGTGAATTTTTTACATTTACCGTTTTCACAGTTGGTTGGTTTGTAGTGATATTCACTTTTTTCTTCATTGATTATAATTCCAGAAGGGTCGGTTAGGAGATTTGGTTCAATCCCTTTAACAACATCTTCGTTGATTTTTTCAGGGTAATAGCCATTTTTCTTGTAATAAACTTCTTCCAGATTATAATAAATTTCATTAATCGAAAGTTTTCGAATTTGATCGCGTTGAACTGCGAGAAGTTCAAATCTTTGTATTGTAAAAATTACGCCAACGACGATTAAAAATATAATTACAACACAAATTTCAATAACTGTAAAACCAGATTTTTTCTTCATATATTTTTATTATATCACAATTTATTTTTTTGGTCTAATCAGTTTGAATTTGTTAGAAAATTATGATAAAATTTGTTTATTGCTGGTTTTAAAAATTAGTAAAGTAAAATTAGGGGGTGAAAAAATGATTAGAATTCCAATTGGTATAGATGCTAATGGCGATACAGTTTATGTTAACTTTATAGAATTAGACCCAAGATTTAGTACTATAACTAATAAAAAATTAGCTGCAATCCAAACTGAAATTATAAAAGAAGCTCGTAAAAATTTAGAAAAACAAAAGGGCTCAACAGTTTTCTAATTATTTTTTAAGGTTCATTTTGAGCCTTTTTCTTTTTCGAAAAATAACCTTGAACATTTTGCTAAAAAATGTTAAAATAAAGATATTATTTTAAGGAGAAAATTTTATGGCTAAAGCAAAAAAAACAGATACAGGAATGGCTGAAGATGGTAAAAAACAAGCGCTAGATTTAGCGATTGCACAAATTTCGAAACAATTTGGCGATGGTTCAATTATGAAGCTTGGTGAAAATCATAAAGTTGATGTTGAGCTTCTACCTTCAGGATGTTTAAGTCTAGATATTGCGCTTGGCGGTGGATACCCTAAGGGGCGAATTATTGAAATTTATGGACCAGAAAGTTCAGGGAAAACTACTTTAACGCTTCATGCAATTGCTGAAATTCAAAAACAAGGTGGAA
>CALHWG010000036.1 GCA_938036745.1 uncultured bacterium | reverse complement strand
TATATCAAAATTAGATATTAATGTTATGGTTATTAAGCTTATCAATATTAGTATTGATAAAAATCCATAACTCTGACTAATTTTTGCAACTATTAATAAAGCACTTAAGATTAAAAGCCACACAAGAAGTGTAATTTTTAGCCACAGATTATCAATAAATACCTTATTGATAATATAGTCCTTTTTCGGAAAATTAAATTCACGAACCCCTTTCGTGTCTAATTTAATTTCCTCACTTTTGCCAGTATCCAAGTTTTTCATTACCACGATTTTCGAAATCTTCATAATACGATTCCTCATCTTTCTAAAATTTCTTTGCAAAATGCAACTTTCAAATTATACCATATATTCTCTAAAAATGCAAATCTTGCAGGCTTTCTAAAAATCTGTTAAACTGGTTTTATGAATAATGAAGATTTTGACATTTCAAACTTTTCGAAAGATATTTTTGACGATTTTTCAAAAACAGAAATTAAAGCAAAAAAACAAAAAAATCGAAAAATTCCAGTTATAATGATTTCTGGCTTTTTGGGCTCAGGCAAAACTACACTTTTAAACCATCTTTTAAAATCAAGCCCAAATCTTAAAATTGGTGCAATTGTGAACGATTTTGGCATAATAAACATCGATAGTAAATTAATCTCTAATGGAATCAATGAGCAAAAAATTGAACTTAGCAATGGCTGTATTTGCTGCATGATTGGCGATAACGGATTAAGCGAACCACTTTCAAAATTAGCAAATAAAGATTCGCTGCTTGATGCAATCATAATTGAAGCCAGCGGAATTGCTGAACCTTACGATTTGCTTAAAACTCTGCAATATTCTGGAAATCAATATTCTTATTTCGGTGGAAATATTTATTTAATCGACACTCAAAATTTCGAAAATTCCAAGAAAGATTTTCCAACACATTTTAAAAAATGTCTCAAAGCGAGCGACATTATTGTTTTAAATAAAACTGATTTAATTTCAAAAAATAAAATTCAAGAAATCCGTGAATTCATTAGAAAATTAAACCCAAATTCACCAATTATTGAAAGTCAAAACTCAAAAATTAATCCTGCTTTAATTTTTTCTTGGCAAAAATCCGAACAAAAGAATAAAGAGAAAAATGAAGAACATGGGCACAGTCACAAAGATCACATTCATAACCAATTTCAATCTTTGGCTTTCGAAACAGTAAAACCACTAAATCCTCAAAAATTCCTAAGTTTTCTTGATAATTTGCCTAAAAATCTTTTTCGAATGAAAGGAATTTGCTACTTTGGAATGAAAGGATACGAGCAGAAATATATAGTTCAGCTGGTTGGTAAAACTATTGATATTTACAGTGAAGAATGGAAAGATGAAACGCCAAAAACTGAACTCGTTCTAATCGGCTCTAAAATTGATAAAGCTGAAATTCTTGCAAAATTGAGAGATCTAGAAGATAAGAACCCAGATGAAATTACACCGCAAAATATGGTAAATTTCGAAAGATTCTTTTTATCAAAATAAAGTAAAACCGACCGTTGAATATGGTCGGTTTTAAGTTTAAAGATTTTGTAAAAATTTATCAATAGCAGTTTTGTCTCGCTTAATTAAATCAACTCGCCCGGCGATTTCTCTCTCACCCATCTCGATCGCTCTAGTTAAGCTTGGGTCGCTTTTTAGAGGATCAAAAAACTCTTTAAATTCTTGGAGCTGTTTCTCAGTTCGCAAAATCGCACCTGAATATCGCGGAAAATCATTATAACTTTTATCGCCATCAAATTTTTCCTCAATTAATTTCCAATTTTCACGCAACCATTTCCATGCTAGTTCTCGAGTCTTCAAATTTCGGAGTAAATGAACATACCAGCTTAAGATATCCTGCGTTCGAATTATGTCATTTTCAAGCATTTTTTCAAGAAGCAATTCACCAGTTCGAATATTCTTAGTTGAAGTTAAAGCCACCATAATATCATCTCGATAATCAACATTTGAAGTGTTTTTATAACTTTCGAGCATTTTTTGCAGTAATTCTGGAGATTCTTCAAAGCGAATCTTTGCAGTTAAAATTAAACTTCGAATTTCCGAATCAATATCTTCCATAATCTGCGAATTTTTAAAAATATCTAGAGCGCCCGAGATCGCTTTTTTGTTTTCAGCATAAATCATGTGCGCCAAAATTGAGCTACGTTTTTGTGTATCTTCTTCAGTTTCGCCAGTTTTTTTAACGAATCCAAGTTTTTCAAATTCATTTTGAGCTAAATTGCCAACAAATTTTTTCATTTTTTTCGAACTTTCAGAGTCTTCATCAATAAAAATTTTCAATTCGCCAATTAAAAGACTAATCATGTCCCAAACCGTTAAAGAAGTTTCTTTATTATAACTCTGTAAAGTTCGCATCAGCTCAACACTTGGAATTTCACCACCGCGTGAAAGCAAAGAACGTTCCTGAAGAATTTGAAGGCGAGAAATCGTGTCTAAATCACCGTTTCTAACCTTTTCAAGCAAATTTTCGAAAAGGTTTTGACTATAATTTGTAATAAAATGAGCAACATTCCCTTGATTTATCTGAACAAAATCTGAACTTTTCTTACAAGTTAAATCTTTCGAATCCATAATCTCAGGCAGATTATTTTGATTTGAGCTAAGTAGAATCGGCCAAATTCGCCCACTATCTTTACCTTCGCCAATAAAAAATTGCTTTTGCGATAATTTTAATTCTTCGCCATCTTCTTCAGCCAAAACACTCGGATAGCCACTTTTAAAAAGCCAAGGGTTCATAAAATCTGCGATATTTTTGCCAGAAGCTTCGCTCAAACAATCCCATAAATTCTCACCAATTGTATTTTGATATTTAAACTTATCAAAATATCTTTGCAAACCTTTTTGAAATGCATCGTTCCCAACATATTTTCGAAGCATGTTCATTAAGCGAGCACCTTTTGCATAAACAATTGCGCCATCAAAAATAGTGCTAATTTCATCTGGATGATGAACTGGAACATGAACCGCTTGAACACCGTCAATTGCATCACGGCGCAAACTTAAAACTGCTTCATTAACTGCAAATTCTTCCCAAATTCTCCATTTTGGTTCCAAAGCGTCGGTTGCTAAATATTCCATCATCGTTGCGAAAGATTCATTCAGCCAAAGCTCATCCCACCATTTCATTGTTACAAGATTTCCAAACCATTGATGTGAAGTTTCGTGCGCAATCACTAACGCAACATATTTTTTTGAAGATATTGAGGAATTTTTACCAGCGAGCAATGCAGTTTCACGATAGGTAATTAAGCCCCAGTTTTCCATCGCGCCACTAGAAAAATCTGGCAAAGCAATATGGTCGCATTTTAAAAGAGGGAACTTTTGACCAAAAAAATCTTCATAAAATTCCAAAACCCGCACCGCAAAACTAAGTGGGAATTCCATTAATTCAGACTTTTGAGCTTTTGTTGCCAAAACTGAAACTTCAACACCACTTTTAGTCTTTTTCGAAACTCGCTGAAAATCGCCCAATACAAAGGCTAATAAATATGTTGACATTTTTGGCGTTTTGGCAAATCTAACCTGTTGAGTATTGCCATTTTCTTTTTTTTCAATAATTTCAGTATTCGACAAAACTTCAAGATCGCTCAAAGCTTTAATCTCTAACGAAAAAGTTGCCTTCGCTTCAGGTTCATCAACACACGGAAAAACCTCACGAGCATGATGACTTTCAAATTGAGTTGCAAAAAGCTCTTTTTTCTCACCATTTTCTTTATAGTAGCAAGGATATAATCCGTGCATTGCATCTGTTATTTTACCAAAAAACTCAATTTTAAGTTGAATTTTATCACCTTTTTTAAAGTTAAATTTTTCAATATTTACCAAAATTTCATCATTTTCAGCTTTTGAAAAGTTCAATTTTATGTCGTTAGCAAAAGTAATCTTTTTAATTTCTAAATCTTTCGAATGAAGTGCAATTTCCTTTTCATCATTAATCTCACCAAAAATATCAACGATTCCATTAAATTCACGATTTTTTACTTGCGTTAAATCAAGTTTTAATTCATAATGTTCGGGCTTAAATTTTTCCGCTAATCGATTAACACTCATTTAAAATCTTCTCCTTAAAATCACTTAAAATATTCTCAATCTTTACACAATCTTGTTTATTTTCAAAACGCCACTGAGCATAAATTTTCATTTTTGGCTCAGTTCCGCTTGGTCGAATCGTAATTCTTCTATCTTCTGAATCAAAAATAAAACTTACCGCATTTCCATTTTCCAACATTTTAAAATTATTTTTTTCATTTGTTGAAAAATCTAACTCAGTTAAATCTTCGAAATCTCGCATTTTTAATGCACCAAAATTTTTATTTCCAATTCGCATTTTTTGCATAATTTCTTGCATTTTTGTAAACCCTTCAGC
>CALHWG010000035.1 GCA_938036745.1 uncultured bacterium | reverse complement strand
AGCAGGGTGTCATGGGTTCAAGCCCCATCAGACCCTCCAATATATTAGAAAATTCACCAAAAGGTGTTTTTTTTATTGTTAAAATATGATAAAATTATATATGTGAAGAAGCAGTTGATAGAATTTATAAATCGGTGGTTTTTAAATAGTTTTTTATTGTGGATTTTAATTTCTATTTTTGGAAATGTTAGCAACCATAGTGCGGGAACTTTCTTTCTTGCTGGTTTAATTTTTTCAATTGTAAATAGCACACTTAAAACTATTCTTACAATTTTATCACTTCCAATGATTATCTTGACTTTTGGTTTTTTTACACTGATAGTTAATGGTATGATTGTTTGGATTTCGATACTTTTAGCACCAAATATTTCAATGGGATTTTGGAATTCTGTAATTGTAGGAGCAGCTATGAGCTTGCTGAATTATAGTTTGAGCCAATTTTTAAAAATTGAAGATGAAAAGGAGATTTTATAGTGAATATTGATATTATTTTGCAGTTTTCGACTGTTATTTCTGGCGTTTTAATGATGATTTTAGTGCTTTTACAGCAACGAGGAGCAACTCTAGGGGCAGGATTCGGGGCTTCTGGCGAGCTTTATACTGAGCGACGCGGTGTTGAAAAGAGTATTTTTCGGGCAACAGTTTTCTTTGCATTTATTTTTGTTGCATCAATTCTTACAACTTTGCTTTTGCCTAAATAAAAAGGAGTTTTAATGGACTTTAAAAATAGCCCTAAGAAAGTTAGACGAGTTTCTGTCATTCCTCAAAAAAAAAGAGATCAGGTTTCAAAAAATAAAACAATTCAAACTTTTAATAATAAGGCTACTTTAGCTGAAAGAGCAGATTTAGTTGAAAAGGCTATTACTTCTCACACGAGAAAAATGTTTTTTGGTCGTTTTGAGAATTTGTCGAATGTTCGAAAAATAGTTATTTCTTGGATCTGCGTTGTGTCTATTTTGATTTTTTCTGTTGGCATTTTTCGCGGGTTAAGTGCTGAAAACTATAGCGAGGATATTTTTTATAGAGGAGGAACTTATTCAGAAGGAATTTTGGGTGAAGTTAAAACCTTGAATCCATTATTTACCTCAACTGATACTGAAAAATCTTTCGAACAAATTGCTTTTTCTCGTCTTTATGGTATTGATGAGACGGGAAATTTGAAGGGCGATTTAGCTGAAAGTGTTTCAACATCTGATAATTATAAAAACTTTAAAATTAAAATGCGGAACAATGCAGTTTGGTCTGATGGTCAAAAAATAACAGCCAATGATGTAATTTTTACTATAAAGTTATTGAGAGAACAATCAGTTAATCCTTTCGGTTTTAAAGCCTGGAAAAATGTTGAGATCTCGAAAAATAGTGATTATGAATTTAGTGTTAAAGTGCCGTCAAGTTCTTCTTCTATTTTGTATAGTTTTAATTTTTCAATATTGCCAGAGCATATTTTAAAAGATATTCAAATAGAGAAGATCCGCGAAAGTGCTTTTTCGAAGAACCCGATAACTTCTGGTGCATTTAATTTTAAATCTGTTCAGGATGATGGTGATAAAACTACTATTTCATTAGTTAAAAACAAGCGATATTATAAGGGTGAGGCCTATATTGATAACTTTGATATTATTGCCTTTAAAGATGAGACTAAGCTTAAAAATGCTTTGATCTCTGGTGAGATTGTTGCATCGCCAAGTCTTAAAATTAGTGAGTTTTCAGAATCTGAGCGGGATAAATTAAAATCTCGAGAAACTAATGTTAATCGTGGAATTTATGCTTTTTTGAATAATTCTGATTCAGTTTTGAAAGATTTAAAGGTTCGAAAAGCCATTCAAACTGGGGTTGATATTTCAAAAGTTCGAAAAGAAATGGAATTTATTAATAAACTTGATTTTCCAACTTTGAATCAGTTTTTAAATACTAAAGATTTGAGTGTTCCTAAATATGATTTCGACCAAGCGCAAAAAATATTAGATGAAGCTGGCTGGAAGAAAAATTCGAACGGTATTTTAGAAAAAGATGGTAAGACAGCTATTTTAAATATTGCAACAACTAGTGTTTATAACTATAAGAAAGCTGCTGAAGAAATTGAGAGTCAGCTTAAAAAACTTGGGTTTGATGTAAAATTAACAGTAATTGATAAAGATGATAAAACCGGAGCTTTCGTTCAATCAATACTCCAGCCAAGAAACTATAGTATTTTGGTTTATGAGATTGATCTTGGCGCCGATCCTGATATCTACGCTTTTTGGCATTCTTCACAATCTGGACAAAAGGGATTGAACTTTTCAAATTATAATGATGCGGTTGCTGATGATCTTTTGCTAAATTCAAGAACCGCTCAAAGCTCAAATGAGAAAAAGTTGCAAATAACTAAATTTACTCAACGTTGGTTAGCTAATTCGGTCACCATTGGCCTTGGTCAGACTAAAACGAGTTATGTTTTTCGAAAATCAGTTCAACCATATTCAGTAAATAATACTTTTGTAACAGAGGTTAATAGATATGCAGATGTAATATATTGGTCTGCTTCAAAATCAACTCTTTACAAGACACCATAGTTTTGGTATAATTAAAATGGTTTTGCGCGCGTGGCGGAATTGGTAGACGCGCTAGCTTGAGGGGCTAGTGAGCTTCGGCTCGTGGAAGTTCAAGTCTTCTCGTGCGCACCATACTAGACTTTTTGAAAAATATTCGCGCGCCAGCGCGTTTTTTTATTGCTGAGCAAAATTCGGAGTAGAGGTAAAAAGTTAACTTAGTTTATACCACTTTAGTCTATTTTATGATATTATATAAAGTGAGAGGAAGAATAATGATTAAAAACGAAGATTTTACGAGAAAATATTTAGACAAAATTATTTTTGCGTCTGAGAGACATACTATTGATGAATGGCTAGGTGCATTTAAAAAACTTTCAGAAATTATGAACGAGCTTAATCTTGATCCTGATCTTTATATGCATAATATGGGTGTAGAAAGCTTAAAAATTAATTTTATGAAGAATGAATCTCTAATTATCAATGAAGTAACACGTTTAAATTTTTGCGCAAAAAGAGTTCTTGATTTGTCTATTAAAATTGTTCAAATATCTTCCAGAAATGAATTCAAATACGATGATGTTTCGGGGTTGATAAGGGAGGCATGGTGGGAGTTAATTTCACTCTTTGACTATTCTTCGGATTTATATTTAAATATTTATTCACTTTGTCTGTTTAACAATCTTGCTTTAACCTTAGAGAAATCCGTGAAAATAGTTGCCAATAAACTTTCGGGTGGTCCGTCAATAGTTCCAGATAATAATATGGAGGAAGTTGAGATTATTTCAAAAAATCAAGATTTTTAGCATCAGTTTGATATTTAAGCGGTTTTTTTCCGCTTTTTTATTTTGTAAAAATTGCACCATATTTTTGATGCAATCTTATTAAATCATTTGATATTTTTTCGAATCCAGCTATCAAGTGAGCCAGCGCTCATCGCTAGAATCAGTCGATTTTTATCTTCAAGTTCATTAATTTTTTCTAATAGCTGTGAATCATTTTTTGTAAGATCCATAACGATTGTTTTTTCGGATATTTTTCTAGATAGAAATTCAGGTGAGAGAATCTCAAAATCTGGATTTTCACGACTTAAATATGTTGGTAGCCAAATAACTTCATTGGCATTTTCAAAGATTTCTGGCGTATATTCATCTTGAACTTCAATTTGTCGAATATTTTGATGCGGTTGATAAATTAATGATACTCCAGAAAATCCTTGCTTCTCAGCTATTTCTTTTGCCATTTGAAGCGTTGATTGAATTTCCTTTGGGTGATGACCGTAATCAGAATAAACGTTGTTTGTTATTTTTTCGAAACGGCGATTTGTACCAGGGAAATTATTTAGCGCTAAAATTGTTTTTTTATAAAAATCTTTTGGAGCTTTAAGATTTTGGGTCTCAACTAAATAATCAATAGTTTCAAGAACTAGACTGGCATTTTTTCGATTGTGAATCCCAGGAAGATTAATATTATCTTCTGGCTGAGATAAAATTACCTTGTTCTTTAGATTTTCGAAAATTTCTGGATGTTGATCTTTCCAGGAAATAATAAAATCGCTTTGAGATCCAAATTCTGCAAAAGCTTCAAAATAATCTTTCTCAGTTTTATAAATATCGGTGTGATCGTGATCAATTGAAGTGATTAAGCTAACTGATGGCGTGAAATGTAAGAAGTTTCGGTCAAATTCATCAGCTTCATAGACAAAATATTCACTTTCTGGGTCAAAGAAACCGCTCGCACCAAAGGAAATTGTTGTACCGATCGACCAACTTATTGGAATTCCCAATTGCTGAAAAGCCCAAATCGCCATTCCTGTGGTTGTAGTTTTACCGTGAGTGCCGGAAATTGCTATAAGTTTGAGTTTTTTTGAATTGATGATTTCGTTCAAAAGTTCGTCACGTTTGCTAATTTTTATTCCTAATTTCTTCGCCATTAAAAGTTCGGGGTGATTTTTAGGTAGGGCTGCAGTATAAACAAACCAATCGATACCGTTTTTAATGAATTTTTGCTTTAAAAAATCTCCATCTTGTTTGCCGATTTTAATTTCGATATCTTTTTTTGAAAGCTCCTCAATTATTAAACTTGAATTTTGGTCGCTACCAAAAACGCCGTGGCTAGCGCTGTGGGCGATACTTGCAAGAGCGCCAATTCCAACGCCACCAATTCCAGAAAAATAAATATTCATTCTTTAATTTTATCACTTATTAATTTAAAAATAAAGCTTTTAAACCTTTTTAAGGCTATTAAAATATGATAAAATATAAATACTTATGCTTAAAAAAATATTAAAACCTTTTTTAAAAATTCGAAATTATTGGCAATATATTTCTTTTGATGAAATAGCTGTTTTGTATGTTTCGAAAAATATGCGAGTTTTCGCAACAAAATTAACAAGTACTTTTAGTTTAATTTATATCTATAAGTTCACACATTCAATCTGGATTGTTCCTATTTGTATTTTAATTTATTACATTGCGAAATTTGCAGGTTCGATAATTGCTCTTTTCTATATTTCAAAAAATGGCCCAAAGCATGGAATGCTACTTGCAAATATTCTGTTTATTCCGGCTTTAGTTTTAATGGCTTCAATGGGAATTTTTGGTAAGGAAATGGGTTTGGTTATAGCCCTTATTAGTGCAGTTTTTAAAGGAATATCGACTTCGGTTGAAAATATCTCGTATAATGTTGATTTTTCGAAAGTTAAAACTACTAAAAAAGTTGGAAAACAGCTTGGAATTTCCTATATTTTAGAGCATATTTCGAGTAGTATAACTCCTGCAATTGGTGGATTTCTTGCGATATTTTTTGGAGTTGAGAAGCTTTTTGTGGTGTCCTCGGTGATTTTAGTTTTGACAACAATTCCACTTTTAACAACAAAAGAGCGAGTGAAGCCTGTTCGAAAAATAAGTTTTCGAGGTTTTCCATGGCGAAATTATAAGCATCTTTTGGTTATTTGTTATAGTTGTGGAATGGCTTGGAACTCTTTATATATTTGGAGTTTTTTTGCTCCGGTCTTTTTGCTAAAAGGTATTAATGCTTATGGTTCAGCTGGAGTTTTGTCTTCGATTTCTTCGATTGCAGCTTTGGTTTCAGCTTTTATTTACGGTAAAGTGATTGACAAAAATAAAGAACGAGGACTTTTAAAAATCGGGGCTGTTTTTATGGGTCTAGTTTTTTCGCTTCGGATTTTTATTTCGTCGAATCCGCTTTTACTTGGAATTTTAGAAATTATTGCTGCAATGGCGATGAATGGCTTTAATATGGCGAATTTCAAAGGTTTGTATGGTGAAGCTGATGAATCCGGAATGCGCATGCAATATTTGTTTTTGTATGAAATCGGAATGAATACCGTTTCGGTTGTTGCTATTTCTTTATTTGTGATTTTATTTTTTGCACTTCAAGGAGTAGATCCATCAGGTGAATTATCGATGAGGATTATGATTTTGATTTCAAGTTTGTCAATTTTGCCAATGGTTTTTACAAACTATCGGATTTATCGAAATAAAAAACGTCAATTCCAAGAATGATGAAACCTAAAGCTCGCATTCACCGATTTTATCTTAATTTTGTATTTTTTGGTGGAATTATTTTTGGCGCTATTTTTTCAGTTTTTTCGAAAAATACAAGTCTTAAATCAATTGTTTGGCTAATTTTAGTAACAATTTTATTCTTATTCTCTTGGATTTTTGCTCGGAAGTTTTGTTTAATTTTAGCCTTAATTGCTGGAATTTTGCTTTCTTTGTGGCGAGGCTCAGTTTATAATTTCGAAAATTTAAAGATCGCACAAAATATTAAAAAAGATGTAACTGTTCGAGCTACTGTTCTTGAAGATCCAGATCTTAAGGAAGATGGAAGCTTAAAAATTCGTGCAAAAGTTATAGGAATTTCGAATGAACAATTTAATGGAAAGGCTTTTATTAGCTTAAAAACAAATCAAAAAATTCGTAGGAGCGATGAGATTTTAATAAAAGGGAAAATTTCTGAAGGTTTTGGTGATTTTGCGATTTCAATTCATCGAGGAAGACTTATAAAGATTAGCCCAAAGAGTGATTTTATCCGCGATATGCGAGATTCTTTCGCTGAAGGAATTCGAAAATTTATTCCTTCACCAGAGGTTAATTTGGGGCTCGGCTATCTTTTAGGTCAGAAAAATTCTTTGCCGGAGGAGATTTCTAAAGCCTTAACAATCACAGCTTTAACACACATTGTGGTTGCGAGTGGATATAATTTAACTGTTTTAGTGATGGCAGCCCAACGAGTTTTTAATAAAATTTCAAGAAAGATAGCTTTCTTTGTGGCGATTTTACTAGTTTTAGGATTTGTTTTTGTGGTTGGATTTACGCCATCGATGATTCGTGCAGGGATTGTGGCAATTTTTGGTTTAATTTTATGGTATTTTGGTAGAAAAACCCAAGCGTATTTTCTTCTAACTTTTGTAGCGGCGATAACTTTAATGTTCGAACCTTCGAACTTGCTTAATCTAGGCTGGCAATTATCGTTTGCTTCATTTTTTGGTGTTTTAATTCTTTCGCCACTATTGCAAAAAATCTTTTTCGAAAAGCCAGAAAAGCTAAATTCTGCTTTAAAATTATTTTTCGAAACTTTTAGCGCTCAAATTGTAACACTTCCGCTGATAATTTTCACTTTTGGTGCGGTTAGCGTAATATCAATATTTGCGAATATGCTAGTTTTACCATTTGTGCCAAGTGCGATGCTTGCAACTTTTTTAACGGGAATTTTTGCAATATTCTCACCAATTGCTCATTTTTTTGGCTTTATTGCAGAATTGATTTTAAAATATTCAATTTTTATAATTGGTGAGTTTTCAAAAATCAAAGGAGCGCAGTTAGAAATTAGCTTTGGCTTTAGTGAAATGCTAATTTGCTATTTTTGCTTAATTCTGGCAGTTATTTTGATTAGTTTTAGGCTTCGAAAGGATAAAATACTCGATATTTTGAATGAATCCTGAAACGTGATATAATTATATTATTATGAATTTCGAAAAAGAAATAAATTCAGCAGATGAAATGATTGCTTTCGGCGAAGAGATTGGTAGGCAAATTTCTGGAGGAATGGTCTTGGAGCTTATTGGTGATGTTGGTGCTGGAAAAACTACTTTTACAAAAGGCTTAGCAAAAGGTTTGGGTATTTCCGAAACGGTTCAAAGCCCGACTTTTACGATATCACGGGTTTATGAAGGTGATAAACTAACACTTTCGCATTATGATTTTTATAGATTGAATGATTACGGAATTATGGAAATGGAGCTTGCTGAAAATTTAAATAATCCAAAAAATGTAACAGTGGTTGAATGGGCTGGTGATCTAGCTGAAATTTTACCAAAAAAACATTTGAAGCTAGTTTTTGAAAGTTTAAATGAAAATCAAAGAAAAGTTAAAGTGAGAGAAGTGTAATGATTTTATTTCTAGATACATCAACAGAGAAATGTAAAATTTGGCTTGATGAAAACTTTTTCGAAAAAGAACTGGGCCGAAATATGGCGCGAGATATTCTGGCTTTTTTAGAGGAATGTTTGAATTCTATTGGTAAAAAATATGAAGATTTTACTGGAATTGGTTTCTTTGCGGGGCCGGGGAGTTTTACGGGATTAAGAATTGGAGCTTCAGTTGCAAACACTTTAGCTGATGGCCTAGAGATTCCAATCGTCGCAGTGAAAAGTGATGAAAATTGGCGAGAAATTGCTTTCGAAAGCTTGAAAAATGGTAAAAATGATAAAATTGCGCTACCTTTTTATGGTAGAGACGCAAACATAACAAAACCGAGGAAGTAATGAAAAATAGAATTTTGGTAATTATTGGAAAAATTATTCAGGCGATTTCAAGATTAAAAGGTGGTGGTTCGGCGTTGCCTGGGCTTGTTATGGAAAAAATTAATCCGAATTTTATTTCGAACATGCTAAAAGGCTTAAAATATGGTGTTGTAGTAATTAGCGGTACTAATGGAAAAACTACAACTACAAAAATGGTTGTTGAATTGCTCGAAAGCCAAGGGCTAAATGTATTTTCGAATAAAACTGGTTCAAACTTTGTTCGTGGTGTGGGTGCAGCAATTCTTTCTGAAGCTAATTGGAGTGGTAAGCTTGAGGCTGACATTGCTGTTTTGGAACTTGATGAGGCTCATGCAACTCATTTTGTAAAGTTAATTCAGCCACGATATTCGCTTCTTTTAAATGTGATGCGTGACCAGCTTGATCGATTTGGTGAAATTGACTATACTGCAAAATTATTGCATAAGATTGGTGAAAATACTTCTGGTTCAGTCGTTCTAAATGCTAACGATAATTTTTTAGGTAAAAAGGAATTTTCGAAAGATTTTTCAAAAGTTGTTAAGTTTGGATTTAACCAAAAATTGGCAGATTTTTTCCCAAATGATGATGAAATTCATCTAAAAAATTCTAAAAAATCACATCGAAAAATTTCAGCAAATGTTTTGCTTGAGGATTTTTCGAATAATATTGCAAAAATTTCTTGGGGTGGAAAAACTGATGAGTTTAAACTCAAAATTGGTGGTATTCATAATATTCTAAATTTAACTGCTGCGATTGCTTTGATTGAAGAAATTCTTAATGCTGAAAAACTTAAAATCAATCGACAAAAAGTAATTTGTGCGGCAGAGAAAATTCAGCCAGCTTTTGGTCGAGGCGAGAAAATAAAAATTAATGGTAAAGAAATTGAGATTATATTAGTTAAAAATCCGGCTGGTTTTCGAATAAATTTACGAAATTTTGAGCCTGATAAATATGATACAATGATTGCGGTTAATGATAATTATGCAGATGGCCGTGATATGAGCTGGCTTTGGGATGTAGATTTTTCAGTCTTGAAGCACGCTGGCGTTCAAGCAATTTCAGGTAATCGAGCTTATGATATGGCGCTTCGACTTTTTCATGATGATGTTGATTTTGAAGAAGATAGTGTGAATCTTGATATTGCTGAATCTGTTATTGATTTTATCGAAAAAGGAAAAAAATATAAGCGGATTTATGCAACTTATACGGCAATGTTGGAAATTAGAAAAGAACTTTCGAAAATTTCAGAAGTGGAGAAAATTTTATGAATTTAAAAATTTTGTGGCTTTATGCTAAAAATATGAATATTTACGGTGATTATGGCAATATTTTAGCATTAAAAAAACAGATGGAGCTTCGTGGAATAAAATACGAAATTGTTGAATATAATCCTGGAGATGATTTTCCTGAGGATGTTGATATTATCATTGGCGGGGGTGGTCAGGATTCGGGCCAGAGCCAAATTCAAGATGATTTGCTAAAAATTGCACCAAAATTACGAAAGCTTGCCAAAAAAGGTGTACCAATGTTAATGGTTTGTGGATTATACCAGCTTTTTGGTGATTCTTTTGAAACTGTAAATGGCAATAAAATCAAGGGTATTTGCTTATTTAAAGGTGTTAAAACTGTTGGTGGTGAACAGAGAATGATTGGCAATATTGTTGAAGAATCTGATCAGTTTGGTGAAATTATTGGTTATGAAAACCATAGTGGAAAAACTTATCTTTCGAAAGAGAATGAGCCATTGGCACGCGTTAAAAGTGGCGCAGGAAACACACCTGACGGAAATTTTGAGGGTGCGATTTATAAAAATGTGATTGGAACATATTTACATGGCTCAATTTTACCAAAAAATCCAAAAATTTCGTTATTTTTAATTAAACAAGCTTTAAAAAATAAAGATTATGAAATGCCTAAAGTTCTTTATAAAAATATTCGAAAGGCAAATTTACTTGATCAAATCACTAAAAATGCGCGTGAAATTGCTAAAAAATGTCCACGATAATACTTGATTTTTAGATTATAATTTGGTAAAATGGTTGGGTATTGGGATGTCGCCAAGTGGTAAGGCACCAGGTTTTGGTCCTGGCATTCGGGGGTTCGAATCCCTCCATCCCAGCCAAGATAAAATGTTTATTTTAAACGCTTTATCTTGGCTTTTTATTTTTGATAATGTATTGACGCAAATTTATTTTTACAATATAAATCTTTCCATTTGGATTTTTAATAAACATTAAGGAATATATTTTTAAGATTAAAGTAAACTAAAAAATCACCAATCTTTCGAAAAGTGATTTTAAATAATTTCTTTTTGGTGATCTTACCGGGAATCGAACCCGGATTGCCAGGATGAAAACCTGGTGTCCTAACCGTTAGACGATAAGACCATTGAGCTGAGCTTTGGGGTGATAAAGCAACAACTCGTTTTAATTATAGCAAACTTTAAAAAATAATGCAACCCCTTTTTTAATAAAAATAAAAGTGGTATAATATATAAGTATGGAAAATAATGTTTACAAACGAACAAAAATTTTGGCTACGATCGGCCCAGCAAGCGACAGCCCTGAAATGATCGAAAAACTTATCAACGCAGGAATCAACGGAGCTCGATTGAATTTCTCTCATGGCTCATATGAAGAACATGCTGCAAAAATTAAAGCAGTTCGCGAAATTAGCAAAAAGCTAGGTCGTGAAATTGCAATTTTGCAAGATTTGCAAGGTCCAAAGATTCGTCTTGGAGATATTGTAGATAATCGTTTTGAAGTTAATGAAGGTGATGAATTGGTTCTTGACTACGCAATTCAGCAGCATGATGGCTCGGCTAATTTGCCAGTTCAATACAACTTGGCCGAAAAGGTTAAAGTTGGTGAGCCTGTTTATATTTTTGATGGAAAAGTTCGAACAGAAGTTATTGAAGTGCCTTCAAATACTGCAATTAAATTGCGAGTTTTGAATAAAGGAACTTTAATGAGCCGAAAAGGCCTAAACTTACCAGATACAGACTTTGGCGGTGATGTTATTACTGAAAAAGACATGCGGGATCTTGAATTCGGTGCAACTCAAGATATCGATTACGTAGCGATGAGCTTTGTGCAAACTGCTGAAGATATTGAAAACGTTCGTCAGCTTCTTGTGAGTCATAATAGCGAAGCACAAGTTATTGCGAAAATTGAAACTAAAAAAGCTGTTTCTGATGAAGAACTTGAAAAAATCGTTCTTGCTGCTGATGGTGTGATGATTGCTCGTGGCGACATGGCTTATGAAGTTGCTCCAGAAGTTGTGCCAATTATCCAGCGAAAAGCTGTTGCTCTTTGTCGAAAGCATGGAAAAATTTCAATTGTCGCAACTCAAACAATGGGTTCAATGGTTGATAACCCACAACCTTCTCGTGCAGAAGTTTCTGACGTTGCTAACGCTGTAATTCAAGGTGCTGATGTTGTAATGCTTTCAGACGAATCTGCAACTGGTAAATACCCAGAAGAAACTGTAAAAGCGATGCGTGATGTTATTATGTATACTCAAGAACATGCAGCAGTTTCGCCAATTGATGATATTGTTGAGCGCGGTGAAGACGAAGCTTTAAATGCAATTTCTCTTGCTGCAGTTGAGCTTGCTGAACAAATTAA
>CALHWG010000034.1 GCA_938036745.1 uncultured bacterium | reverse complement strand
TTTTCAAAAAAACTATTGACATAAGAATTATTTTATGGTAAAATACAAAATAGATTTGAATAAAATCAAAAAATAAATAAAATAAAAAATTAAAAAAGGAGAAAAATGAGCTCGGCTGCAGAAATATTAGTTGTTTTTCTTTCTATAGCTCTTGCAGTTTTTATCACGCTTGGAATTGTTACTTTTATTCTAGTAATTCGTGTAACTCGCCAAATTGGTGATGTTGCAGAAAAAATGCAAAATATAACAGCAAGTATTGATGGAATCGCACAAAATGTCGCTCAGGTGACTTCACCGATAATTATCGGAAAAACAATTTTTGACATTTTTAATAAATTTAAAACTAAAAAGGAGAAAAAATAATGAGTAAAAAATTTGGATTAGGATTAGCTGTTGGTGCTTTAGTTGGCGCAGTTGCTGGAATTTTAACCGCTCCTAAAAGTGGTGAAGAAACTCGAAAAGATTTAAAATTAAAAGCTAAAAAAGTTGCTGATGTAGCCACGCAAAAAACCGGTGAAGTTGCTGAAAACGCAGGCGAATTTGTTGAAGAAACTAAAGAAAAAGTTACTGAATTTGCCGAAGGCGCTAAAAGTAAAACTGGTGAAGTTGTGGAAAATGCAAAAAAAGAAGCTGGTAAAATCCAAAAACGTGCCCTAAATACTTTCGAAGGTGCTAAAAAAGGTTTTGAAAAGAAAGTTTAATTATAGAAAATCGCTCAATCAAATTTGAGCGATTTTTATTTTATTAATCAATTAGTATAAAACTATTTTTACCTTTTTTAAGTAGACCTTTTTCAGTTATTTGAATATCCTCTTGGAGTTTATTGCTGTTAAATGAAATTGAATTTGCTGAAATTAACCTTTTGGCCTCACCTTTGCTTTTAACAAAATTCGTTTCGATCAATATTTCGCTAACAGTTTTATCTTTTGGAGCCACAGGAATTTCATATTTTAATACTTCGATTTCAGCTTTAGTTATATTTTGGAAAGCTTTTCCGCCAAAGAGGACCTCTGTCGCAGAAATTACATTTTTTGCAACTTCTTCGCCATGAACATTTTCTACAACATTTTTTGCCAATGCTTTTTGAGCAATTCGCAAGTGCTGATTCTCTTGATGATTTTTTTCGATTGTTTCAATTTCTTCTTTCGAAAGTGTTGTTAGAATTTTTAAGTATTCGAAAACACTTTGATCATCTGAGTTAAGGAGGAATTGATACATTTTGAATGGTGATGTTTTTGAAGCGTCAAGCCATAAAGCCCCACCTTCTGACTTGCCGAATTTTCGGCCAGTTGAACGATTAATAAGGAGTGGTGCTGTCATTGCAAAAACTTCAGAGCCTTCTTTCTTTCGAATTAAATTTACACCGGAAAGTAAATTTCCCCACTGATCGCTTCCTCCGATTTGAAGTGAAACACCGTTATTTTTGTATAAATACCAAAAATCATAACCTTGGAGAAGAGTGTATGTAAATTCCGCAAAACTTAATCCGCTACCATTATTTATTCTACTTTTGAAAAAATCTCGGCTTATTAGTTCTGTCATATTAAAGTTTTTACCAATATTACGTAAAAAAGGTATTAACTCTATTTTCGAAAGCCAATCCGCATTATTTACGACTTCAAAATCTTGCCCAGCAAAAAGTTTCGAAACTTGAGATTTGAGAGCCTCGGTATTTTTAGCTACTATTTCAGGCGAGAGGAGTTGGCGCTCTTCAGTATCGCGCATATCACCAATCATTCCAGTACCACCACCAATTAGAAGAACTACCTTATGACCATGATCAAGAAATCGCCTAACCATCATATAAACACTTAAATGGCCAATATGAAGGCTGTCAGCGGAAGGGTCGGCACCAAGATAGATAGTTCGCTTTTCACCATCTAAAACTTTTGAATCTTGAAAAGTGGTTTGATTCCAGAAACCACGCCATTTTAGCTCTTCTGATAACTTCATTTACTCTCCCGTTATTATATTTTATTATTAACTATATTAACACAAAAAAAGCTTTTTTTCCAGTATTATAAAAATCAAAAAATCTTGAAAACCATAAGCAATTGCGGTATAATTGAGTGTAATATGGATAGAAGAAGAATGCTCAATAAAGATGGGAAATCTGTTGAAAAACGAACTGCTTCAAAAAAAGTGAGTTCACTAAAAAAACAGAATAACCTAAGTTTATATACAAATTTGGCTCATCGAAGGAAAGAAAAGAAGGATTCGAAAGCTCGTGAGCGAGCAGAGTATCTTGCGAGTCTGCCAAAAGACCCAGTGAAGAGATTTTTTTATCGTCTTCATCCAAAGCGAGTTTTAAAGTATTGGTTTAGCAAACGCGGTTTATTTATGGCTTTAAAAATTTCCGCAGTGTTTATTGTTATTGCTGTGGTCGGAATCGCGGCGGCTTTTGCCTACGTTTCGAAAGATTTAAATCAAATCAAGCCAGAAGAATTAGCTAAGAGAGTTCAGACTACAGTTTCGAAATACTATGATAGAAATGGTGAGCTTTTGTGGGAGGATAAGGGTTCTGGCGATTATAAGCTAGTTGTTGATAATTCTGAGATTTCAGACTATGTTAAAAAAGCAACTGTTGCTATTGAAGATCGAGATTTTTACAAGCACAAGGGTGTTGATCTGACTGCGATTATTCGTGCTTTTGTAAATAACTTTAGAGGTGGAGCAACTCAGGGTGGCTCAACTTTGACGCAACAGCTTATTAAACAAGTTTATTTCTCTAATGAATCTAGCGATCGTGGACTTAGCGGAATTCCACGAAAAATTAAAGAGATGATTCTTGCGGTTCAAGTTGAACAAATGTATAATAAAGATCAAATTCTTTCACTATATTTGAATGAATCTCCATATGGTGGCCGCCGAAACGGAGTTGAATCTGGTGCACGAACTTATTTTGGCAAAAGCTCGAAAGATCTAACTTTGGCTGAGGCTGCATTATTAGCTTCTATCCCTAATAATCCAGCAGTTTATAATCCATATAATGTAAGCTATAATAAGAGCTTGATTGAGCGTCAGCATAAAGTTTTGAACGATATGGTTTCTTGTGGATTTGTTACTGAAAAAGAGGCTAAGGAGGCTAAAGAATTCGATATTCTTGCAACAATTAAGCCAGAAAAAGATCAATATACAAATATTAAGGCACCACATTTTGTTCAAGAGGTTAAAAAGAAACTTGAAGAAAAACTTGGCGTTAAGGTTGTTGGTGCTGGTGGTCTAACTGTTAAAACCACGGTTGATTTAAAGGCTCAGTCTATTGCTGAAAATGCCGTTAATGCTGGTGCTAAAACTTTGTATGTTAGTGGCGCTGATAATATTGCTATGACGTCTGTTGATGTTGTAACTGGGAAAGTTATTGCTCAAGTTGGATCGGTTGATTATAATAAAGCTGGCTATGGTCAAACCAATGCTTCAACTTCATCTCTTGACCCAGGTTCAAGTATTAAACCTATTGTCGATTATGCGGCTTTGTTTAACAAGAAGGATACCGTTTATACACCAGGAACAATTTTGAAGGACGAAAATATCGATTCGCAATATTGTAATGGAACATATGGGGCTTGTCAGCTAAGGAATGCTTCGAAACAATTTTACGGTAGTGTACCAATTAGGTTTAGCCTTGGAAATTCTTTGAATATCGCAGCAGTTAAGGCGTTGAGTATTGTTGGTGTTGATGAAGGTTTGAGTATTGCGCAACAGCTTGGCGATAAATCTTATTGTAAAAATAGTAATGCTGGTCTTTCTGCAGCAATTGGTGGTGGATGTTCGGTTCACCAGGATGAGCACACAAATGCTTTTGCATCTATTGCGCGAGGTGGTGTCTACAAAGAATTAACATATTTTACTGAAGTTAAAAATTCATCAAATCAAAAGATTTTTGAGTGGAAAGATGAATCAAAACAGGTGATTGATTCACAGGCCGCATATGAATTGACCGATATTCTTGCTGATCCAAGTGCTCGAACAACTACATTTGGTGGTCAAAGTCGAAGTTATGGTTTTACGGTTCCTGGGGTTTGGACAGCTTCGAAAACCGGAACAACAGATAACGGAAAAGGTGCTGCCAAGGACTCTTGGATGATGAGTTATTCTCCTGTAGTTGCAACAGGCGTATGGAGCGGAAACCATGACGGTCGGGCTTTACGTTCTCCTGACAATAGCCCTGTGCGTAGAGTGATTAATGAATATATGCGTGATGTTCACTATCAAGTTTATGCTTCTAATGGTAAATGGAAATCTGGTGATAAAATTGAAAGACCATCTGGAATTCGAAATTGTACAATAAATGGCAAGAATGATATTTGCCCATCTTGGTGGGATAAAAATAAAACCGGTTCAGTATCAAGAGAAATTGAGTTCGATAGTATTTCGAAAAAGAAAGCAACTAAATGTACACCGGAATCTACTCGAGTTAAACTAACTGTTTTCGAAACAACCGACCCAGTTTCTAAAAAGAAAACAATAACTGCGCCAGAAGGTTATAATGTGAATGAAGAAGACGATATTCATAACTGTTCAGACTCACAACCATCTATCTCGAGTGTTTCATACTCAAGGCATGCAAATTCAAATACTTACCGAATAAATATAAATATTGCAAAGGGGAATTTCGATATAACTTCGGTCGTAGTTAAGGTTGATGGTGCAACAATTAGTACTGCTCTTCCAACTGGAAACACACTCTCAACAGATTATACGTTTAATAAATCTGGTCAAAATATTACGGTTGAAGTTACCGACTCTGGTGGATATAAAGTTTCCAAAAGTTATACAGGCCCCTCCTCGATAAGTACGGAAAATACAACGGGTTCTTCAAGCTAAAAATAAAATTACTCCTGATGGGGTAGTTTTTATTATCGCCGATTTTGCATCGCATTTATAATAGATTGGATAAAGTCACCAATTCCGCCCGGAATGTTAACAAAAAAGTTAAGAATCCAAATTAGTAAGAAGATTAGAACTGTTGCACCAATAGCACTACCAAATCCAAAAGCTATTCCGCGAAAGAAATTAACTTTATAAATAGCCCAGCGACTTGGATAAATATCGTTAAAAACTTCTTCAAGCAAACCAATTTGAGCTCCGCGCGCATTGTCATCGGCTAGTTTTTTTGCAGATTTTTTTAGAATTTTATTCATCGGAATTAGTTTAACATAAATATTCTAAAAACGCAAGCGCTTTGATTTTATTGAGATATAGTGATAAAATAGATATAAAAGGAGCTGGATTAAATGAGCGAAGAATTAATAAAAGCCAAGTCTAATTTATCAAAGTTAGCTTTCGAAAATTTACAAAAGTGGCTTTTGGATGAAAAATATCATGAATTTAAAGCGCAAATTTTGAATTTAATAAAAAATGAAGATTGGGATGAGCTCGAGGATTCATTTTTTAAAATTTTGGAATTTGGCACTGCTGGGCGACGCGGGAAAGTCGGTGCTGGCCCTAATCATATTAATTTAGTCACGATCTCAGAAAGTGTACAGGCTCTCGCAAATTATTTAATATTAATTCACCAAGTGTTGCAATTGCTTGGGATGTTCGAAATTCCTCTTGTGATCTTTCGAAAAAATGTGCTGAAATTTTAGCCGCAAATAATATCGAAGTTTTTTATTTCGATACTCCGCGCTCGACTCCAGAATTATCTTTTACAGTTCGAAATCTTAAAACTTCGGCAGGAATTGTGATTTCAGCTAGTCATAATCCACCAGAAGATAATGGAATTAAGATCTATTGGAATGATGGCGCACAAATTTCAGCTCTACACGATAAAAAATTAATGAAAATAGCTAAAAATATCGAAGAATTTAAAACTGGTGATTTTGATGAATTTGTAAAAAACGGTAAAATTGAAATTTTGGGTGAAGAGAATGACTATTTTTATATCAAGGCCAATGCAAAATTATCTTTATCGAAAAACAGAAATGCAAAAATTATTTTTTCACCGATTCACGGAACTGGAACGACGAATTTATTGAAAACTCTTCAGTTTGCGGGTTTCGAAGATATTGTTCTTGTTGATGAGCAGATGAATTTTGATGGTAATTTTTCAACACTTCAAGATAGAAAGCCAAATCCGGAAAATCTTTCTGCAAATAGAATGGCGATTTTAAAATTAAGAAAAGAACAAGCAGATATTGCTCTAACAACCGACCCAGATGCTGACCGAATTTGCGTAATGAGTCTTGAAAAAAATGGAGAGGTTCGAAGTTTCTCGGGTAATCAAACTGCAATTTTGGTGGCTGATTATATTCTTTCAAAGAAACAAAAGGATCAAAATAAATATGCTGAACTTTATTTTGGAAAACGTGAATTTATTTGCAAAAGTTTTGTGACTACGGATATGTTAAATATTTTAGCTAAAAAATATGGTGTAAAAATTTATGATGATTTGCTGGTTGGGTTCAAATTTATTGGTAAAAAAATATCACAAAAAGAAGCGCTTGGAGAGAAATTTATTGCTGGATTTGAAGAAAGCCTTGGCGGTCTTATTGGTTCGCAGACTAGAGATAAAGATGCTGCAACAATTGGATTGATGATAGCCGAGCTTGCATCAGAATTAAAGCTTAAAAATCAAACTTTGGGTGAGAGGCTTGATGAAATTTATGCTGAAAATGGATATAATTTGGTTGTTGTGGCACGAAATAAAGATAAATTGGAAATTTTGAAAAAAGAAATTTTTGAGGAAATTTCTAAAAGTGTTAAAGTGACTTTAATTGAAAATGACTTATCGCTGGAAAATTCAGCTGAAAGACTTTATAATCAAGTGAAATCCAATAATTTAAAAATAGATATGCTCGTGAATAATGCTGGAATTGAGATTTATGGCAAGTTTTCTGAATTTGATGAGGAAATGATGAAAAAAAATGATGCGATGATAAATTTGAATATAAAGGCAGTTGTAGAATTGACAAGGTTATTTTTAAAAGATATGCTGGAAGATGGAAATGGGGAAATTTTGAATGTTTCTTCGGTTGCAGCTTTTATGCCGGGACCTCTGATGAGTACT
>CALHWG010000033.1 GCA_938036745.1 uncultured bacterium | reverse complement strand
TTTTAACTTATGGAAAAGTTCGGTTGCGATTATCTGTTGCGGTTTCAATAATCAAACCAATTCCATTCGGACCATAACCTTCGTAAGTAAT
Source organism: uncultured bacterium (assembly GCA_938036745.1). Taxonomy (GTDB): domain Bacteria; phylum Patescibacteriota; class Saccharimonadia; order Saccharimonadales; family Saccharimonadaceae; genus Nanogingivalis. The sequence goes on along the minus strand of CALHWG010000033.1, from coordinate 12,940 downwards.
TTCCTCAAGTATTGCCGAGTTTTTATCTGCTGCGCGAGCAATTGCACGCTCAATATTCGCGTTTGGCATATTTACAGCACGAGCTTTTTCAATTGCCAGTGCCAAACTTGGGTTCATGTCTGGATCAGCGCCACCACGAGCTGCAATTGCAATTTGATTTCCAATCCGTGTAAAAATTGCACCCCGTTTTGCATCATTTACACCTTTCTGTCGTTTAATTTTTGACCATTTATTATGACCAGCCATAATTCTCCTTAATTTTTATCTGTAAATCTATATTAATTTTACCATTTTTTGCTTGAAAATTCAAATTTCGAAAAATAAAAACGCCCATTTTAACTTTTGGGCGTTTAGTTTTATTTAATTTTATGGGCTGCCACACGAATAATCTCGCTCCAGCTTAAAAATGGTTGTGGAATTTCAGCTAAATCGTGTGCCGTCATTTCATTTCGAATCGCCAAAGAAATTTGCGAAATCAAGTTTGTTGCATCTGGCGATACAATACTTCCGCCAATAACCTCCCCCTTCCTATCACAAATAATTTTAGCAAATCCACTACTGAAATTCTCAACATTGCTTTTTGCGATTAAATTAAGTGGTGCAATTGCAGTTTTATATTTTAAATCTCTCTTCAAGCAATCGTCTTCAGTTAAACCAACCGTGGCGATTTCTGGCCAAGTTGAAATTGTACGAGGCGAAAGCGGAAATTTAACCTCAATTTTTGAGCGTGAATGTAAAATATTGTGCGCAACCGTTCGGCTTTCAAGTAGGACTTCTGCCGTTTGAGCTTGTGGATTAACCACTCCACCAACCGCGAAAATATGCTTCATAGAAGTTTGCGAAAATTCATTTACAGTAATTCCATCTTTCGAAAAATCAATATGAGCATTTTCTAAGCCAATATCTGTATTCGGCATTCTTTCACCTACAACCAGAATTTCATCAACTCGCACAAATTTCTCGGTTCCACCTCGCTGAAAAATCACTCGCTTCATCAAGCCGTCTTTTTGTACCGCAACTACTCGAGTTTGTGGTAAAACATAAACATGGTTTTCTTCAACTAAAATATTTTCAAGAGTAATTCCAACTTCTTCATCTTCTTTTGGCAAAAGTCGTGCCGAAACTTCACTGATGTAAACTTTCGTACCAAAAATAGCCAAAATTTGAGCAATTTCAACTGCCTCAGCTCCACCGCCAACAATAAAAATACTTTTAGGTGGGCGAGCAATATCGAAAATTGTTTTTGGCGTATAATATCGCACATTTTCAATATTTTTAATATCTGGAATTGATATTTTAGAACCAGTTGCAATCAAGAAATTCTTTGCCGAATAATGCTTTTGGTTAATCGAAATCTCATTCGGAGTTAAAAACCTAGCTTCACCACGAAAAGTTTTAATCCCCACACTTTCGAAAAACTTTTGATTATCGTGAGCACCAGTTCGTTCAATCACATTTTTTTTCCAAGCAGAAATTATCGGAAAATTATAAGTTAAATTTGCCGAGCGTAAACCCATTTTTTCAGCCTTTTTTGCCTCAAAAAAAGCTTTTTTAACCTTCGAAATTGCTGCTCGCGGAATATCACTATAATTTGGAGACTCACCGCCAAAAAGATCATTTTCAACAATCGCAACATTTAACCCGGCTTTTGCTGCAATATTTGCCGCCGCTGAACCGCCTGCTCCACTTCCAAGAACAATTAAATCAAAATCAAATTTTCTTTTAGCCATTTTTTACTCCTTAAATTATGCTCTTGAAATTTTTATAAATATACGCTGCCTCTGGATGGATTTTCTGTAAAATTGCTCCCGTTTGTCTTCGAATATCGCCACTTGTAATTTCTGGTTTGTTTCTTTGCCAATCCGCAAATTCGAGAAGAGTTTTTCGAATAAATTCATCACTTTGTCCTTCTGGAGATCTAACAATTAAGAAAGTCTCACTCAAGGATTTTTGCAATTTTTTATAATCAAATCTCTCAACTTCTCCATCAGATTTTACAACCATTCTCATAGTGAAACTCCTAAGAACTCTGGTGTAAAAATTACAACACCAGTTATAAACGCTAAAATTATCATTCCCAAACCTGCTGAAAATTGCATAAAACGCTTATTCTTATTCCGCCAAGCTTGAATCTCTGAAATTGGATGTCCACCAGAAATCATACAAGCAATGCTAAAAATTGGTAAATTAGAAATTAAAACATAAATTACTAAAATAGCAAATTGATGGGCCAGCGAAACGCGTGAGGCTAAAATTGCTGAAATCGCCAAAGATGCAAAATAAAACAATATTTCACTTAAAACACTCACAATTCCTAGCGAAAAAGCTTCAGCCGAATGAACAGTTTTGCTTGCTCGCTCGTTAAGAAACTTCGCCATTGAACGAGGAATCCAAAGTTCCGTACTATTTTGTATGTTTTTGCCTCTTCGATAATAAAAAATCCAAGTTGAGATCCCAGCAGCAACTAAAATACCAGCCAAAACTGCCCAAGCTACTTTCGAAAATGCGATATTATAAAATATTCCAGCAAAATATGCAAAAGTTGAAAAAATAAGAATAGTTGCAAAAACTGACCCAAAAACTAAAGACATAGACAGCTTTGTTAATTGTAAATGCGACTTCTTCTTACTTAAAGTATGCCCACTCAAAAGTGTTAGAACGCTAATACTCAAATGAAAACTAGCATGCACCATTGCTGCTAAAATTACCACTAGTAAAATCATCCAAATTTCCATAAGCTTTATTTAAATTATATTATAAGCACAAGCTAAAATCAAGAAAAATGTTTAAGTTTTTTTCGAAAAAAGTCTTGACTTTTATATTTTTATATGTTATTATAAATAACGTAATATTATTAAAAACAAAAAAGGAAAATAAATGGTACAACACGAACGAATGTCCTCATGGGATAGGCACCGAACTAAAAAAGAACTACGAAACTTCATTGATGCAAGAATTTCACGATTCAATGAATTTGACGAGTTCGAAGATTTAATCTAAGAATATAAAGCTCGCAAAATTAGCGAGCTTTTCTCTTGAAAAAAATTTTTCAATGTGCTAAAATATAAACATTATGGTAGCGTAGCTCAGTTGGTTAGAGCGTAGGACTCATAAGCCTAAGGTCGCAGGTTCAATCCCTGCCGCTACTACCAGAAATTATATAGAAAATCGTTGCAAATTCTGTAACGATTTTTAATTTTTATAAATAAAAATAACCTTCCATTTTTTGAAAAGTTATTTTTTTGAAATAATTTCTTGGTTGCGGGAGTAGGATTTGAACCTACGACCTCTTGGTTATGAGCCAAGCGAGCTGACCAGACTGCTCCATCCCGCGATATCTGTTTTATATTTTATCACGCAGACACTTAAAAGTCAAGAGTTTTTAATTATTTTGTTGCTTTTTGAGCATTTCCACCAAAAATAAAATTAATCCATTGCGTAAAATTTGAAGGTTTTGGCGTTTTAGCTTGTTCTTTCTTTTGCTCTTCTGGGTATTTCGAAAGAATCAAAACATGCTCGCCCGGTATTGCAAGACCAAGTTTTTCACGTACGGCAAGCTCTTGATATTCAGAACTTTTCAGATATTTTTGTTCATATTCAAGTGTTTTATAGCTAATTTCATCAATTAAAGCTTGGCGCTGTTTGAGTTCGAGCTTTTTTTGAATTGAATAATTTTTCTCCATCGCCGCAATATTTCCCCAAACCCAAATTATCGAGATAAAAATTACACTGGCCATAATAATATTACTCAAAGTTAAAATATCGTTCGAAAAATAATATTTCGCACGGCGAGTTTTGGTTTTTAAATCGTTTAAGTTTAATTTCACTATTTAATTTTATCACATTTTCTGATATAATTAAATAGTCGGGGGATTAGCTCAGCGGTTAGAGCAGTCGTCTCATACACGATTGGTCGCTGGTTCGAACCCAGCATCCCCTACCAAAATCGCCTAATTGGCGTTTTTATTTTTGTTTTAAATTTAGCAAAACCGCCCCATCTGAATGAGAGGCGGTTTTTACAAATTGATTATTTCTTACGAGAAACTGTCAAGAATCCGTTTCGTGGATTTTCTTTTACAATTCGGTCTTCTGGAAGGTCGCAAGGCTCACCCTTATCGTTCTTTTCTTTTTTAGCAAAGAAGTAAATTGTTTGTGGTTTTCCGCCACGCAAAGTTACTTCACTTTTGTGCAAATAATATGTAATTCCTTTTGAATTTGTTTGACTATAAGCCATTTCTATCCTTTCATTACTACTGTTATATATTTTCATTGTATATCAGTTTTAAAGTGGTGTCAAGCCTTTTTACACTTTTGGTGTATATTTTTTCAAAATAAGCTTAAGAATTATAGTTGTTATCATTTTTATTATAATCATAAAAATTAAAATTATTGCCACTAAAGTTGTCCATCCGGCTAAATCTGGTGACCAAATTGGCGCAACAAAACTATAAGTATATTCTGAAATATTTGGGTATTCAGCCTTAACTTGGCCCTGACTACTTGCAGGATATTTATTTTGCTCATCTAAAATACACTGCTGATACGCTAAAGAATATCCACCCCGAAACCTTGGCCGGCAAGCTTCTTCAGCCTTTTTAAAAATATTTCCATTCGGATTATTACTTTCAGTTTCACGAGCAACCTGCTCGGCTTTTCTCGTATCACTTTCATAAATATTTGCCCATACAATTTTCACCTCTCGATTCATTTTGAACCAGTGAGTTTCGTCACTATAAAAAATTCCGCCACTATTCATATGAGCATAAACGTAATTGGCTAATTCAATTGTTGCTTTTCTGGTAGCTTCAACATCGCCAGATTTATCAGCCGTTTCAACAGCCTCTCTTCTACGAATCATTCCTACATTATTCAAACGTAGAGCTGTTAAATTTACAAAAATAACAAGTATAAGTAAAATAAACAATTGCCAATTTTTAAGCGATTGTATCTGTTTAAGACGCTTTTTAATTCTGCCTTTACCCACCATAATACTTATGTATATTTTACCAAAATTTCAAGAAAATTACAAATTTTGCTTAATTTTTTGCGCTAATTTTTCACCAACAATTTTCGAAAGCTCTTGCACGGGAGCTTCACGAATTTTTTTCAACGAACCAAATTCTCGCAATAATTTTGCCCGCGTTTTCGCTCCTACGCCATCAATTTTTTCTAGTGCGTTCTGAGTTTGTTTTTTAGTCCTTAGATTCGAATGATAATTGATTGCAAATCGGTGAGCTTCATCACGAATCCGCTGAAAAAGTTTAGTCAAATCACTGAATTCCGAATTACTTTCACCCAGTAAGTTACGAGCGTGGCCGTGTGAATGGCTTTGCAAAAGGTGTAAATTTAGTATCAAAAAATCACCCTCTCGCCGAACAGAAAAATCTCTATCATTTTTTTCGAAGTTTTTATCTAACCAACTAGTTTTGAGGTTTGAATTTTGTGTATCAAAAATAATCTCTTCATCACGCTTAGCAATTCCAATGGCTAAAATATCGCTCGGCAAAACTTCCCGCACTGCACTCAATTGGCCCTTACCACCATCAATCAAAACCAAATCAGGCCGCCCCCATTTTTCATTTCGCTTTGAAAATCTCCGTATTAAAACTTCTTTCATATGAAGAAAATCATCATTTCCGCCAGTTGTCATTTTAAATTTTCGATACCCTCGCTTATCACTCAGACCATTCGTAAAAACCACCATCGACGCCACATTATTTTTTCCACCCGTGTGCGAAATATCATAAGCCTCAATTCGCCGCGGCGGAATTTCGAGCGAGAGAATTTCCGCCAATTTCGCTAATGCATGATCTTTCGAAATGTCCAAAAATTCCTCATTCGAAAAAATAACTTGCTTGCCAAGCTCACTCAAATCTCGAAGTTGGTTACGTTTTTTTGCGGCCATTTCAAAATTCTGTTCATTTGCAAAATCAAGCATTTCTTTCTCAATTTCAAGCTGAAGCATTTTTCGCTCACCTTTTAAATATCGCGAGAGCTGGCGTAAATTACGTTTATATTCTGTCATTTTTTGCTGATATTCAGGCGAATTTGGTTTAAAATTTTCCAGCCCAGGAGTTAAGCCAATCTGAAAATCTAAACTATTTCTAGCTGGCATTTTTTCGCTCAAATAATACGGAAAGACTTTTCGAAGCAGCCGCACCGATTTTTTCACTGCATTAGAATTGTAAAATGGGCCAAAATATTCCGCCAAATCATCAAGCGGATTTTTAGTAAAACTAACATGCGGAATTTTGTCACGAAAACCAATTCGCACGTAAGTTGGCGACTTATCATCCCGCAAAAGTATGTTGTATTGTGGCTTGTAGCGCTTAATCATCTCACTTTCCAAAAATAGCGCATCAATTTCAGTCTCAACCTCAATCCAATCAGTCATTGCGATTTCCGCTACCAGAGATTCAGTTTTCGGATCTTTTCCACGCGAATTTTGAAAATATTGCCGCACACGATTTTTTAAATTTGCCGCTTTTCCAACATAAATGATCTCATCTTTCGAATTTTTATGAAAATAAACGCCAGCAGAATTTGGCAGTTCTTTTAGCTTTTTCGAAAGTTGTTTATTCATATTCTATATTATAACACTTTTCAAAAGATTCACAAAAGCCTATTGACAAATTTATTATTATAATTATTATATAATAGGGCTTAGAAGTTATACCCGCGTAATTTCTCACAAAATCGGGTATGCCGATTCGTTCTTTAAAAAGAGGTAGCAAAAAAACGCTAAACAAAGATTGTCATACAAACGATACATTTCTCGATTCATTTAATGATCAAAATGCAGCTTTCGAATCTGATACAAATTACACTAGTATCGATGGAGACCAATTAAATGATATTTTTTTCTCCAGGTGATCTTTATGAACCAAATCATGGCCATATCGTAACAAATAGTGCTGGAGGTGTTGAATATTGGAGAGATTCCAATGGGAGTGTTTTATTTGATAATGCCAGAGATATAAACAATCTTTGATTTATGAGCAAGCCTAAACTTGCTCTTTTTAAATAAAGGAGAAAAATGATTATTGAAAAAGCTAAATATCCAGATTATCATTACGAATTTTATTATTCTATGTTTAAAGATGGGACTGAATACTTTTTAGAATTTGATTTTTATGGGCCAGAAATTGATTTTTTAAAGAATTCAGAAGTCACAAAAGAGATTTTCAATACAATCGGCGTTAATTTTATTGATTGGAAAGTTAAAAATAAATTGGCAAAAATACAGCTTTATTTTCCTGAAAAAGCCTATAATATTTAATATTTTTTGATAATGCAAGCAAATTTAACATAAATTCAATCTGTTTTGTTAAAAATATTGGCAAAAAAATTAGTAATTTTCAAGGAAACTTGGTAGTTGCAAATGAGCATTTTTTATATAATTGATGTATAATAATTAATATGAAAGGACAAAAAATGTTTAATCAGAATTTACAAAAATTACGAGCCGAGAAAAATATCTCACAAGAGCAACTTGCTGATAAAATTGGCGTTTCGCGACAATCAGTTTCAGCCTGGGAGAGTGGTAAATCTTCCCCTGAACTTGATAAACTAATTACCTTAAGCGAACTCTTCGAAATTAGTTTAGATGAACTAACCAGCGAAATTTCAACCAAAAAAGCCAATTTTAATAAAAAAGAATATGAGAAATCATATCAAAAAATTGCACTAATTCGTGCACTTGGTATGTTTATTCTTTTTGCAGGCCTTGCAGTAGCAGCATACTTTTCAGGATCAACGGCAAGCTTTAATGTTTTAGCAGGGGTTGGCTTAATGTTATCCTTAGCAATATCAGTTCCCCTACTAATTTTAGCTAAAAATTTTGATAATTCAGAAACTGAAAATCTACTTGATTATAATATAGAAATTGACAAATTTTTTTCAAAAAATGAAATCAGACAAGTTAAAAATATTAAAAATAGCAGCACTATGGCATTAGTATCAACACTTTTTACAGCTATAGCAGCTCATCAAATAATTTATCATTTTTCTAATCTTGGCATTAATTTAGCTAATACCATATTTATGGCTCTACTAGGAATTGGAATCTCAGCATCAACTTATGGAAACTCCATTTTTTCGAAAATTAATAACTTTTATGAAATCGAAAATAAAGATGAAGAAAAAGATTCAAAAATAGGATTTTTTGCGGCAATAATAATGCTTTCAATTACAGCAATTTATTTAACTTATAGCTTTATAACCAATGATTGGGCGTCGGCAAGAATTTTATATACAATAGGGGGAATAGCGATAGCAATTTTCACAATCTTTATAAAACGTAAAAATTAATCATTAAAAACGCTCAGGAATATCTAATCTCTGAGCGTTTTTAAATATTTTATGGCAGTTAATTCTTATACAAAGCGTGCGAATTTGCCGCGACTCGCTCCAAGAAAAGTAATTGAGCTTGCTGAACATTTTCTGGTTTTCCAGCCCAAGCTTGAAGCGCTGGAAGCTGCAAAGCTCGTGCAAAACTATAGGTCAATCCCCAGTCAAAAGGTCCGAGATTGGTTATTTCTTGAAGGTTATCGGTTGCCTGAGTTGCAGTTTGCCCACCAGAAAGGAATACGATCCCTGCTAATTCTTTTGGAACTATTTTCTTAAAAATAGAAACGGTTTCTCGTGCAACTTCTCTTGAAGAAGATTGAATTTCATTTTCAGAACCAGCAAGAACCATATTTGTTTTCAAGATTGTTCCTTTAAGATCAACTTTAAACATCTTTAGTTCCTCAAAGAGTTTTTTAAGAATCTTTTCAGTAACTTCTCGGCACTGTTTAATAGTATGTTTTCCAGAATAAACCACCTCTGGCTCAACGATTGGTACAATTCCATAATTCTGGCAGGCTTTAGCATATTGCGCTAAAACTCGCAAATTTGAAGTGATTGCAGCTTCACTTGGCGTTCCTTTTTCTTCATCAATTTCAAAAGCAACTCGCCATTTTGCAAAATCAATTCCTACTTTTGAATATTTTTGGAGTTTTTCAGTCAAAGAATCGAGCCCTATTGAAATCGTCTCTCCTTCAAATCCAGCTAAAGGCTGTAAACCACCGTCAAGTTTCACGCCAACCAAAATTCCACGATTTTTTAAATACTCAACAAAATTAATACCTTCAGAAGTGTTTTGTTCGGTCGTCTCTTCAAAAAGAATAATTCCACTTAAATAATTCTCAATATCTGGTGTCTTAAAAAACATCTCGCGATAAGCCCTACGATTTTCAAAAGTATCTTCAAGCCCAATTGTTTCGAATTTTTTATGAATATTCCCACCAGACTCATCCGCAGCAAATATTCCTTTTGGTCGCATAACTAATTTAGCAGCAGTTTTATGTAATCGTGTTTCAATATCTGGCGTACTACTCAAAACATCAACAGGTAACTCATAATTTTTGCGATTTAAAATTTGATGCGCATAAAAAGGCTTCAAAATATCATTGAAATCAGATTTATTAGCAATTGTAACTGCAACTTGCAAATTTTCTTCTAATTTTGAAGAATTCGAAAAATTTTCAGCAACGAAAGCCGCCTGAAAAATATTATTCTGATAAAACGAATTTAATTCGAAGTTGGTTTCAATACTGGCAATTTTTTCTTTATTTCCAGCAATTATTTTCGAACTATCAAAAATAACAACACCTCGCACACCAGTTTTAATTAGTGAATCTATTGCATTTTTATAACTTGAATAATCAATCAAATCGCTTAAATTTTGTTTTCGAAAATCTACAAAAACTAAATTCGCTCGAATGAAAAACTCATGCGCAAGCTCAGGGTTCAAATCGGCAATATTAAAAACAAGCTCAATCTTTGGATTCTCGCACAAATATTTTTTAAAATCTGCCAGATAATTTTGCGAAAAATTAGCATCCGCAATATAAATTAAGTCTGGTGGAAAAGCTGGTGAAACCCATTTTGTACTACGAGGGTTACTAGTTAAAATAAAACTCTTACCCTTATACGAAACTATAAATCGATCAATTAGATCATTGTTATTTTCATCATATTCGAAATGAGAAGTACCGTTTGGATTCGCGCTTGAAAAAGCCTTAAAATGTGCTGCTGTAAATATTTTTTCACTCAAAATTGTTCCACCATAAACACCAGCTTGTTTATGATAGTTTAAAGTTGAATCATCAAAAGTCAGATCATAATGAAAATCATTAAGTTCATCTTTATAAATTTTTTGATTTTGAATGTCTAAAAAGTTATCCTTTGTCGCATTTCCAATCGATAAAATCGTCGGTTTCATTTCCCACCTTTAAAAATTATTATGCTTTTGCTTAAATTATATCAAATTTTCGAAAATAAATCAAACTTAGAGATTAAACAAATCATTCAAACTTTCGGATACGGTTGGGTGGGTGAAAATCTGGTCTCTCAGAATAGTATAATCAAGCCCAGCGTCAATCGCCGTTTTTATAATATTTATAACTTCTGGCGAATTATAACAAAACAGAGCTGCACCTAAAATTTTATTAGTTTTCAAATCTACAATTGTTCGCAAAAGACCCGTTGTTTTAAATTCAAGCTGGAGCTTTGGCACTGCTGCCGCCGGAATTTCCTTTACCTTAATCTCGAAACCTTCCGCCAAAGCCTGTTTTTCAGTTAATCCAACTTTCGAAAATGGAACCTGCAAAAAAATCGAATTCGGCAAATTAACACGATTTTTTAGAGAATATTTTCCGTCACCATAAAACTGTGAGCGCAAAATTCGAAAATCATCTAAAGAAGCATAAGTAAATTGCTCTTTTCCTCTCACATCGCCAACCGCCCAAACTTTTGAATTTGAAGTTTGAAGATTTTCGTCAGTCCAAATTCCGCCATTTTCGAGTGTTTTAATTCCTGCTCGTTCAAGGTTTAATTTTGCAGTTACTGGTTTTCGCCCGGTTGAAATTAGCACTTTATCAAAAGCCAATTTCTTACCATTATTTTGGACTAAAATTCCATTTTCAACGTTTTCGAAAGCTTCAATATTTGCATTAAACTCAAAATTAACACCTTGCGAAACTAAAAAGTCAAAAATTGCTTTTCGCATCGAATCATCTTCATCAGCTAAAATTTTATCGCCTCGCTCAAAAATTGTCACTTTCGTGCCCAACTTCGCAAAAGTTGAAGCAAACTCTAGGCCGATAAATCCACCCCCAATAATTGCTAGGTTATCAATCGCCTCTTGATTTTCAAGAAGCTCTGTGCTCGTTAAAATCTTTGAGTCCTTCAAACCTTCTTCAATTCCTGAGATTTTAGGAATAAAACTTTCTGAACCAGTATTAATAATAATCTTATCAGCCGAAAGCTCAAGTTTTTCACCATTCGATTCAACTAAAATTGTGTTTTCATCTAAAAATGAACCAAAGCCATCAAAAACCGTAATCGGCTCGTTATCTGCAAGCATATGATAATTTTTTAAATTTAGCCGCTGCACAACATCAAATTTTCGTGCAATTGCTTCTTCGAAAGTTAGATTTTCACTCGCCGCAACCGCTAGAACTTTGGTTGGAATACAAGCAATATTGATGCAGGTTCCGCCATACATTTTCGGCGACTTTTCAATTAATGCAACTTTTTCACCTTTATTAGCAGCCAGAACTGCCAAAGTTTTTCCAGCTTTTCCAAATCCAATTATAATTTTATCAAATTTCATTTTTACCTCTTTTCTATTTTAATTTTAACATATTTTACTTAGAAAAGTCTTAAAATTTTAAGAAAAAGAAAAACCCCCGAGATAGATAGTCTGACACTTAGCAGTCTAAAAATAATCTGAGTTCACACACTTTATAAATACTAAAAGACAGTTCATTTCGTGAGTTTTTTCCTAAGAAAACCGATTTGGCAACCATTACTGAAAAAGCGCTAAGCGAGGCCTTACTGGCTATGAATCATTGTCCCAGAAAATACTTGAGTTAAAAAACAGCTTTTGAAGCACTCAGAGATGAGCTTTAAAAATGTTGTACTTTTTATTACAATTTATTTTTTTAAAAAATTTAATATCCTATTTCTATAAAGTATTAAAAAATATACTCCAATACATACGATTGTTAACATAGATGAGCCATCTGACAGCACCAGTTTCACAATCTCTTCACTCTGCAATTTAGAAAAATTCCTAATAATAAAATCTGGAATTTGAAGAAGTGTAAAGAATAAGAGTAGAAAATTTAATATTTTTATACTTTTCGAATAAATAGGATTTTTAGATATTTTTGGAAGAGTAAATAAAAACAACAAGATAAAGAACATTTGAACTGTACTGTAAATAAAATGAATCCAACCAGAAATAGTTAACCCACTGATGTTATCCATAAAGCCTGTCACTAAATCGCCTGTCCACAGAATAAAGTGCGTATAAAAATTGATGTATACCGACACTATTGAAGCTATCATAATTGAAATAATATTATCTTTTATGTAATCAGAGATCTTATATACTAGGCTAAAAAATACAAGATTGAAAGTTGTTAAAATAAAGACATCGCCAAACCATATGCTTGTGTACTTAATTAACGGCAAATCATATTTACTTCCTAATAATGCATTGTCAATTCCAGCAAAAATAATCATAGGTAAAACCATTGAAATAAAAATTGCCAGTGATATATATAGGCCAACGCTGTTTACTAATTTGTTGTTTTTCGTAATCTTCTCCTTGTTTTTCATTATATCATAGAAAAACTCTTGTAGCCAATTCAAATAAAAGAACCACTATGCAAACATAAATATTAAGTTCATAATATACCCTATCTAGTTCTTCGGTTTTTATCAGACTAGTCATATTTTTCTATTATAATATATCAATTGGAAATTTTTTGCAATATAGAGTTAAATAAAAAAGAAAAAAGGCTCTATTTTAATCTGTTAGAACCTTTTCTCACATTATCAAATTGTCGTAAAACTCAAATTAGTAAACAGCGTTGGCCTATATATA
>CALHWG010000032.1 GCA_938036745.1 uncultured bacterium | reverse complement strand
TGCAGCCGCACTTGCTTATGGCTTGGATGGTAAAAAAGATGAAAAAATTGCTGTTTTCGACCTTGGTGGTGGAACATTCGACGTTTCGATTCTCGATATTGCGGACGGCGTTTTCGAAGTTCTTTCAACAAACGGTGATACACACCTTGGTGGTGAAGACTTCGACAACCGCATTGTGAACCACTTCTTGGATGAATTCAAGAAAGAAGAAGGAATTGATCTTAAAAATGACTCTGCCGCAATGCAACGCTTAAAGGATGAAGCTGAAAAAGCTAAAAAAGAGCTTTCTTCAACAACATCTTACGAAGTGAACTTGCCATTCTTAACGGCCGATGAAGATGGTCCAAAACATTTTGAATACACTCTAACTCGAGCAAAACTTGAAGAATTAGTTGCTGATTTAATTGACCGATTGGCTGATCCTGTTGAAAAAGCTCTAAAAGACGCAGATCTAAAAGCTAGCGATATCTCTGAAGTTGTGATGGTTGGTGGTATGACCCGAATGCCAGCTGTGGTTGAAAAAGTTGAAAAAATCTTTGGTAAAAAACCAACTCAAGGTGTTAACCCTGACGAAGTTGTGGCTGTTGGTGCTGCAATTCAAGGTGGTGTTTTAGCCGGAGATGTTAAAGATGTGCTACTTCTTGATGTTACACCTTTGACACTTGGAATCGAAACTGCTGGTGGTGTTCGAACTCCTATGATTGATCGAAATACGACTGTGCCAACTTCAAAATCACAAGTTTTCTCAACTTATGCTGATAATCAGCCTCAAGTAGAAATTCATGTGCTTCAAGGTGAGCGTGAAATGGCTGCCGACAACAAATCTCTTGGAATGTTTGTGCTTTCGGGAATTGCTCCAGCGCCACGAGGAGTTCCACAAATTGAAGTTACTTTCAACATCGATGCAAACGGAATTCTAACAGTTACTGCTAAAGATAAAGGAACTGGTAAAGAGAATAATATTACCATTCAGAACTCAGGCAATATGAGTAAAGAAGATATTGAAAAGGCTCAAAAAGAGGCTGAACTTCACGCTGATGAAGATAAAAAGAAGCGCGAATTGATTGATGCGAAAAATCAGCTCGAAAATGCTATTTACCAAGCAGAAAAAATGCCAAGCGAATTCAAAGATAAGATTTCGAAAGAAGATGAAGAAGCAATTTCGAAAGCTGTTGAAGAGGCTAAAAAACATCAAAATGCCGATAGCAAAGATGAGCTTGAAAAAGCTGCTAAAGATCTTCAAGATGCAATTATGCCAATTGGTGCAAAATTGTATCAGGCTCAAAGCACGGATAATGCGGGTGAAGCTGGTGAGAAAGCTAAAACTTCTCACAAAAAAGATAATGACGAGCCAGTTGAAGGCGAAGTTATTGACAAGAAATAATTCGAAAATCCACCTTTCGAAAAGTAAAAATGCTCAGGTTAAACTGAGCATTTTTGTGTATTATTTTTTGATTTTATTTAGTATAATTGGTTTGTACTCACCCAATGCTTGTACTTTTAGAAAGAGGTATTTTCTATGGCGAAAAAGATATTTATGATATTTATTGCTGGAGTAGTTATTTTACTTTTGTTTTTTACTATACTACTAAAGCTGATACTTGTAATATTATTCTCTATCTTAATAATAGCTTGGCTGGTAATACAATTTTTTATTGGAATGTAATTTTTAATCTTTTTGACGCAGTTCCTTCTTATAATGACTCTCAGCAATGGAGGGAGTTTTCGATAATGAGACGAAGGTTTATTAGCTTTTATAAGGGTGAGCTATTAAATGAGGATTTATATGAAGTTTATTGATGAAAAGCTGGCTTGGTGATATAATATAAGATATGGAAAATTTTAATCCAAATAATCAAAATAAAAACAAAGAAACTGGCTGGGAAATTGCAGCGGAAGACCAACGAGTGATGATTAAGGCGCAAATTCAAATGCTTGAAGATCAGAGAGTAGAGCTTGAAAAACAAATGCGTGAGGAGCTTCAATATATGCGCGACGCTAATAGGGATGAAATGGATAATCAGGATATTTACGAATCAATGAGCGGTATTTTTGAAGATAAAATGCGTGCGTACGATTCAAAATTTTATGAAATTGACGTTCAGATTGATGGGCTAGAATTTCAGTTAAAAAATATAGAAAATAATAATTAGCACTCTTGCTCTTTAAGTGCTAATTTGTTATAATATAATATATGAGCAAAACAGATTATTATGATATTTTAGGTGTAAAAAAAGATGTCAGTGCTGATGAAATTAAAAAGGCTTTTCGAAAAAAAGCAGTTGAGCTTCATCCAGATAAAGGTGGGGATGAAAAGGCTTTTAAAGAGGTGAATGAAGCCTATGAGGTTTTAAAAGATAAAGAAAAACGCCAGCGATACGACCAGTTTGGTCATGCAGGAGTTGGCGGAAACTCTGGTGGATTTTCTAGCGGAAATCCTTTCGAAGGTTTTAGTGGATTTTCAGGTCAGAATGTTAATTTTGATTTTGGCGGCGGATTTGGTGATATTTTTGACGGAATTTTTGGCGGTGGATTTTCGAATAGCCGCGGTTCGAAAACTAAAAAAGGTCGCGATGTTGAAGTAGATCTAACCTTGAAT
>CALHWG010000031.1 GCA_938036745.1 uncultured bacterium | reverse complement strand
TTGACGAAGCGAACTTCGAAGCGCCGCAGAAAATGAGTAGGTATCATAATGAACTTCTCGCTGAACAATAGCTGAACGTTTCGATTTATGCGTAAACTCAATCGGATCTTCAATTGTAATGATATGCTGAGCTTTTTCGCTGTTAATTTTATCAATCAAAGCAGCAAGAGTTGTAGATTTTCCTGAACCAGTTGGCCCAGTAACTAAAACTAAACCACGCGGAAAATCGGCAAAAGACTGAATCACTGGCGGCATTCCAAGCTCAGCAATAGTTTTAATCTGATTCGGAATTAAACGAAGCGAAGCTGCTAAATTACCACGTTCATGAAAAGCGTTAACACGAAAACGACCCAAATCACCAAAGGCAAATGAGAAGTCAAATTCCTTATCTTTAATCAGAATTTTTTGCTGATCATCATCAAGAATCGCAAAAACAAGATGTTCAACTTCTTCAGCATTCAATGGGTTATATCCTGGGAATGGCGCCAAAACACCATCAAGCCGCATCATTGGCGGCAAACCAACTTGTAAATGAAGATCGCTTGCGTTTTTTCGAACGATTTCTTCAAGTAAAATTTCTATTCTTAGATTTTGATTCATATTCCTCCCGTTTTATGCGCTATCAGACGCAACCCTATTGACTTCTTCTAATGTTGTAATTCCTGTTAAAGCTTTAAGATATCCATCTTGGCGCATTGTGATCATCCCTTGCGCCATTGCTACTTTTTGAACCTCGTGAGAAGTTGCATGCTTAATGATAAGCTGTTGAATTTCTTCGGTCACCTCCATAACTTCATACAAACCTGCACGCCCCTTATATCCTCCTGGTGTTTGTGGTGTATCACGGCCCTTCACAAGAGTATAAGACTTTTGGTTTGCAAGAGGTAGATTTTTATATCCCAAATCAGCTGAAACTTTTTCTACTTCCTCTGGTGTTTTTGGCAGTAAATGACCTACAGTTTCGATAATGCTTTGCGTTTCAAGCGGTGAAGATTGATAAGTATTTCGCTTGGCTGCAACCCTTCGAACAAGCCGCTGGCCAATAATCGTATTCACTGTTGAAGCAATCAAGAAAGGTTCAATTCCCATATCAATCAAGCGAGGCAAAATTCCGGCAGCAGAGTTGGTGTGAAGTGTTGCAAACACTAAGTGTCCAGTT
>CALHWG010000030.1 GCA_938036745.1 uncultured bacterium | reverse complement strand
CATAGCTCATTGCGGAAGTTGGTTTTTTATTGCTTAATTTATTTAAAATTAATGTAATCGTAAGTAGGATCGCATCGCCCAAATCGTGAACAGCATCAGCCGAAATCGCCGCCGAACTAAAAAGTGTGCCAAAGAAAAACTCCGCAATCGAAAAGCCCAAATTTAAACCAATTGCTAATGGAAGATTACTTGATTTTTTATGATTGTGCGCCATTCCAAAATGAGCGTGCACTTGTTTGCAAGCATTTTTCTCTTTCGAAAATTTAACTCTCCCTCCCATTTTTCGAAATTTTATTCTAAAGTAAGAATTTCTGCTCCATCTTTTGTGACCAAAATGGTGTGCTCAAAATGCGCTGAAAGTGATCCGTCTCTCATTAAAACATCCCATTCGCTATCTGTTCCATTGAAAATTACATCACCCTTACCCAGTGAAGTCATTGGCTCGATACAAAAAGTATCGCCCTCTTGAAAAACTACACCTGTACCAGCTTTGCCGTAATTTGGAACTTCTGGCGCCATATGCATTTTTAAGCCGACACCATGACCAACTAATTCTCGAACATTACCAAGTTTTGATTTTTTTAGCGATTTTTCAACTGCCGCACCAATATCACCAGTTTTCACACCAGGCTTAACAACAGCGATTCCAGCTGAAAGCGCTTTTTTAGTATCGTTCAAGAGATGCTTAACTGCTCCTTTTGGCTCTTCACCAATCACGGTTGTTGTGGCAGAATCAGTCATCATTCCCTTAAACTCAATTACCATGTCAAATTTTACCACATCACCTTTTTCGAAAGGGATATCATTTGGTGCGCCGTGAACAACGCAATCATTCACTGAAATGCAAACTACACCAGGAAAATTTACATCCGGCGTTAAATATGCAGATTTTACTCCATATTCTTTAATTTTTTTTCGCGCAAAAGCATCAACTTCAAGGCCAGTTGCACCAACTTTCGAAAATTCCGTAAGTTCATGCAAAATTCGTGCAAGGATTTTTCCGCCCTCACGCATCGCCTGAATCTGTGCTTCAGTTTTATTACCAGTAATTAAATTCCGCACGATTCAATTTCCTCCATAATACGATCATGAACTTGACCAACCGTACCGGTTCCATCAATATGAGCAATTCTCACACCGTTTTCATTAAAATAATTTAAAACTGGATACATTTCTTGGCGATAAATTCGAAGTCGTTCATCAATAACTTCTGGCGTGTCATCAAGACGACCACGAATTTCAAGCCGACGCATCAATTCACTTCGTGGAACTTCCAGAACAATCACCAAATCAACATTTCGGCCATGATTTTGCTTATTTTCAATTAGCCATTTCGCCTGAGCGAGCTGACGTGGGTAGCCATCAAGAATAACCTGTTTAACATTTTTGCTATTTGCACGATTAAGAGCTTCACCCATAACGCGATTAACAATTTCTGGGTCGACTAGTTTTCCTGTGCTCATTCGTGCAAGAAGTTCAGGATCTTTGCTATCACGCAAAAGCTGACCAGCGCCAAGCCAGCGCCAATCGTTTCGTGCTGCTAACAGATTACCTTGAACACTTTTACCAGCACCCGCTGGACCAAAAAATACAATCATTAAATTCCTTTTGTTTTTAAAATTATATACTTTTACATTATAGCATAAAAATTTAAAAGTTAGAAATCTTGGCTAAAAAGTAATATTTTATTTTAGTTATTCTGTTGTAGAGCTGGTATTTTAAGAAGCTAAACCTCTATTTTATAACACTATCATAAAATTAAACCACGTTATGACCGCAATAATTACTTACAAAAGTTCCTCTTTCACGATTTTTGCCAGAACTGCACCATCAGCAGAATTACCAAATTTTGCTTTCATTTTACCGATAATTGCGCCCATTTGTTTAATCGAAACTTCACCCATTGCTGAAATTTCAGCTTTCACAGCTGCACGAATTTCTTCCTCACTCGCCATTTCCGGCAAATATTTCGAAAGAGTTTCAGCTTCTTTTAATTCATTTTCAGCACGTTCGGCATCTAGTAAATTCGCAGCTTCTTTGCG
>CALHWG010000029.1 GCA_938036745.1 uncultured bacterium | reverse complement strand
TGGGAGCAGCTAGAGATTTCGAAAGAGATGAAAATCTTGATTTTAGCGACTTGAGCGACTCGAATCAATCTGCGCTTGAACGAGCAAGGAGTATATGGGGAAACGCTGAAGTTATTCGAGGAAATGACGGTTATAATCCGTCTGCTTTGGCGAGTGCCGAAAATTCTTCAACTTCTACTGCTTCAAATTCTGGAATCAGCGACTCAGAAACACTTTCGAAAGATTCAAAACCCGCCCAATCTGGCGGCTGGCAAAACAATGTGAGCGGCGATGGAACTCATAAATCTCGAAATGCAGCAAACTTAGTAGGAGGTGGTTGGAAAAACCTTGCAAAATCATTCCTTGAAAATAAAGGAGCAATGGTAACAGTAGGTAGCCTTCTTAGTGGAGTTGGTGTATTTATTCTTGTAATTTCAACAGGAATTATTTCACTTATTCAGGTTCATATGGAAGAAACTACTACCGAGAAACGCAATTCATCTGCAATAAGTATGAATAATCGCTCTGTTAAAGTGATGAAGCTAAAAATAAAAGGTACTAATTGTAGTCCAGCAGGCTTAGTTTGCCGAATGTCAAAGGTAACAGACCGAAATATAAAAAATCTTGAAAAAGCTGGTTTTAAAGTTGATTTAGCAGAGGGAGAAAGCTTATTTGGAAGGAAAAAAATTTCAAAACTAACCTATATTAAAGATGGTAGAAATATTGAAATAAATAATTCTTCTAAGGATATTAAAAATATTTTAACTAAAAACCCAGATGTGCGGCAAGCTTTTCGCCGTAGTTTTAGTGGGCGTTTTGCATCTTTTCTTGATAAATCTTGGCAAAAGCTCAAGGGTTGGTTTAATTTTACAAAAGTAAAAAAAGATAATAAAGGCAAAACTGAGGACGAAATTGACGACGATATAAAGAAAACAGCAAACGACCATAGTAAAGATGGAGAAACTGATTCTAAAAAATTACCAGACGATAAAGACGATGTTGACGACAAAGGTAATAATAAGGCACAAAAAGGTGATGAAGGAACTAGAAAAGTTAAAGAAAAATTAAAAACATACAAAGACAAGCTCAAGAAAGGTACAAAAAGTGTATCTGAAAAAGCAGCCATGGGGTTGGAAATACTTGAAGGTGCGAGCAGCACTTTAAATAGCTTAAATGCGGTAGATAAAGTTTGTGGAGTTTATGCATTAGTTTCAATGGGTTGGAGTGTTGCTAAGATAGCTAAAGTTGAAGTGTTAGCTCAATTTGGTTTATCTTTCCTTTCGATGGCTTCAAAAATTAAAGCCGGTGAAGCAACTCAACAAGAAGTTACGGCGCAAGGCAATAATTTAATGGGCATCGCCAATAAAAAAGATTCTAAAGAAAATAAAAATCCTGATAGTAAAAATTCTAATACTTCAAGGCTAAAAAACGCTTTTGCTTTTTTTGCAGATTCCACATCAAATAATGACCATATCAAAAGCGCCACCGAATCGCAAGGTTGGCGAGCAGTAGCTTATGATGACCGAGTTTCGAAATTAGATGATTCAGCGAAGGACTACCAGGTTGGAATTACTGGATGGTTTGCAAGTTTAATGAATACATTAACTACAGGAATGGTGGGTTGGTTCATACGACAAAGCTGTAAAGTTGCGGGTATAGTTACTGCGGCAGTAGGTATAGCTCAAGTAGCATTAACGGTACTCAAATGTATGGGAACTGGTTTTTGGGGATGTATTGGCGATGTTGTAAAAGTAGCAGTATGGGCAGTAGCATTAGGATTAGCTCTTTCTGCTGCTGCAGAAATACTAAAAAATCAAGCCATGGGTGCAATTTCGAAATATGTGAGTGAAGGTTTAACCGGCACAATTCTAAATGATTCAACAACTGGCGAGAATTTTGGAAACGCCATAATGTCAGGCTCTGCAGCAATGATGGCAAAGAACTCAATGGCTGGAAGTGGTGGTGTTTTAACCAAGTCTCAAGCAATTGCATTTCGCCAAGAGACCGACCGTCAAATTGCTGAAAATGCTGAAGACATTCGAAAAACTCACAGTCCATTTGATCCAACCACACGGCATACTTTCTTAGGTTCGATTGTAAGTAATATGATGCCCTATGCTGGAACTTTGGGCTCAATTAAAGGTTTATTACCATCAATGATTGGCGGAGCGCAAAGATCATTCGCATCAATTACGCCAGGAGCAAGCGCAGCTAATAGTGCAAACTTTGCAGCCAATATGGAAACCTGTGAAGATAAATCAATTACAGATACTGGTGCCGCAACTGATATTTTTTGTAATGTTTATACTGGTATTGATATGGGTATTGCTGAAACTGACACTGAAGAAGTTGTTAATAAACTTAAAGAATGGGGCGATATTGTAGAGAAAGAAAATAGTAATGAAACAAATAATCTACTAGATACCTTTAATATGAGTGGCGACTTGAAGAAATATGATAAATATTGCTTCAACCGAAAATCACCAATCGGAACATCAGAAGATGACGATGATGAAACTCGTGGCGGAATTTGTAATACTGAAAAAAATCCTAAAGCAAACTGGTATTCACTATTTTTGACTGACCTTCGAACAGAGATGGGAATGAATGAAGAATTTAAGCCAGATTCAAACGGAGGAAGTTACGGAAATAATGGCTCATCTAATTCAAAAGGAGGAGTAGATCCAGAGCTATCAAAATTAAGTGGTGAATTTATTTGGCCGCTTAAAAACACTAAAGTTAAAGATGGAAAGATACAGGGAGTATCAGATGGCCAAGGTTTTAACACACCAGTTCGACAAAATCACCCAGCTATCGATTTTGCAAATGAAGAAAAAGGATGGACGCATGGAGCACAAGTATATTCTGTAGCTGATGGTGAGGTTGTTAATGGTGGTTTCGATGTGGCCCCATATAATGGATGTACATACGGAACGGCCGATATGATGGGCGGTCCACATGCAGTAATTATTAAACACAAAGGAGATGTCTATTCTTTCTATTGGCATATGGATTCACACTCAGTTAAAACTGGAGAGAAAGTTAAGAAAGGTCAGGCTATTGGAACTATAGGAAATTATGGCTGTTCATATGGATCGCACTTACATTTCGAACTTTCGAAAGGTTCCGCAATACCATCAACATCGGCATCTTTCTACCCACCAGATTTAATTAAACAGGACACATAATGTATAAAAAAATATCATCAATTATTTTAATCTCATTGATTTTAGCTTCCACTCTTTCAAATATTGCGAGGGCTGAATTTGATGAACGTTTTTATAAACTGAATGATATAATCTATTATGATGCAGGCGAGGATTGTGCTCCAGCATCTAGCGGTAATATGGCAGATATAAATCTTGAAGGTAACGATAATGCTGAAAAAATTTGGAACTTTTTTAAATCAAAAGGTTTAACAGATGAACAAACTGCTGGTGTTATGGGAAGTCTCTGGGGTGAATCTAACCATTTTCAACCAGATATAAATGAAGCCGGAAGTGGAATTGGTTACGGTATCGCCCAGTGGTCATTCGGGCGACGAACAAATCTTGAAAATTATGCCAAAGAAAAAGGGAAGCCAGTATCTGATCTTGGCGTTCAGCTAAATTTCTTATGGCAAGAGTTAGAAGGCCCAGAAAATAATGCCCTTAATATGGTAAAATCAGCGTCAACAGTCCTAGAAGCTACTACAGCTTGGACTAATGGTTTCGAAAGGCCAAGGGAAGACCTACGGCCTGCCCGTATTAAAGAAGGTGAAGAAGTTGGAAATAAAATGCTTTCGCAATTCGCAGGAAAAGGTTCTGGCGGTAGAGGAAAGGCTTCAGGGCCTATAACTTTCATTGGAGATTCAATTACAGTCGGTGTTCAAGACAAATTATCATCAACCTTTAGCGGTTCAAATATATCTGCAACAGTTGGTGATTCAATTGCTGCTGCAACATCAAAATTACCAAATACAATTTATGATACGGTCGTTATTAACTTGGGTACTAACGATAACTTTGATGAAAATGCTGCAGAAGCTTTAGTTGGCAAGCTTAAAGGTAAGAAGATTTATTGGGTAAATAACTTTTCGAAAAACCAAAATGTTGACTACAATGTAGTGAACCAAAAACTTTCAACTTTCGCATCTAGACACAACGAAGTGAAGATTTTAGATTGGAAGAATTATGTTGAAAAAAATGGTGGTAGAGATAAACTTTATGCAGCAGATGGAGTTCATCATAGTACAGAAGGTCAAGAAGCTTATGTAAAATTCCTTAAAGAAGAAATTGCAAATGATGGAAACAGTTCTTCGAATTCATCATCAGGAAGCTGTAGCTCATCTTCATCTTCAGGAGGAAAACTTGGAAATGCGACAATCGTGGATAGAGCAATGGAACTTGCCCGCCCAGAATCAGAAAAAGCAGCCGCTTATGCCGGAGAGGTAACAGATAAACAGATGGAAGCTTTGCGTGCAACTGGATTAATTAATTATGGTGAACCATATGTTCAAAAGGGTATGAGTTGTGATGCTTTCGTTTCTATGGTTATGAGTACAACTGTTGATCCAGAATACGCTAAGCATTGTTGCGGCGTTGCAAATCTTGTTCAATATATGCGCAGTAACCCAGATAAATATGAGAAAATCCCTTATAATGGAAGCACAAGCAATATGAAGCCAGGCGATATTATATCATCAGGAACTGGTGGTGGACCTGCAGCCCACATAGAATTCTATGTTCAGGTTAATGGTGAAGACAAAGTTGCAAATGCTGGACACAGTAGAACAACTGGCGTTATTGAGCCAATGAATCTTCAAATTATGGAAAGCCTCGGCGAAGTTGAAGTTTGGCGATGGAAAGGTTAAGATATGCAAAATATTGATAATTCTACTAAAGTTAAAATTTATTCTGTTTTGGCCATTTTTGGAATACTATCGTTAGTAATTATAGGATGGTGGATTTGGTCTGATATTTATTGCGGTAAATTATTACTCAGCATCGCGCCAGAAAGTTCAAATATAACAATTAACGGCAAAAAAATCCAAAACGGAACTCATACAATGACGCCAGGAAAATATAAGGTTGAAGTTGCGAAGGATGGTTTCGAAAGCGCCTCGAAAGAGTTTGAAATTAAATCTGGTCAAAAAACAAATATTTCATTAGCTTTAGCCCAAAATGATCCAAATGGAACTTGGTATAATGAACATGAAAAAGACGATATAATTAGAAGTGGCGCTGGTTATGCAAAAATAACAGAAACAATGAAGAAATTGACCGAAAAACACCCTATAGTTAAACATTTACCATATACAAACGCAACAAAAACATCATTACCAACAGGATTTTCAATAACCTATAATCTAGATACGAAAGATAAAACAGAAGTCAAAGATATATCGGTTAGAATATTCAGTAAATGTAATAGTTCGAACTATGATTTTTATAAAGATTTAGCAACAAATTGGCTTAAATCTAAAGAAAAGAATATTTTCAAAAAATATAAAGTTGATTTCATAGATCCAACCTGTAGTCTCCATTAATACGTCTCACTTAAATAACCTCTGCTATTCCAGCGAGGTTATTTTACAATCTTCAACTTTAATTTTATTAGTTGAAGTAATAATTGTTTGATATTTCGAAAAATGCTTAGTTAATAGTTTTTGTCGATCATCATCAAGTTCAGAAAAAACATCATCTAAAAGAACAATTGGTCTTTTTGCGGTTAAATCAGCCAAAATGTCAGTCTCAATAAATTTTAGAGCTAAAACCAAACTTCTATTTTCACCCCGGCTCGCCACATTTTGTGCGGGCTTTTTATTAAAATTAAATTGAATATCATGCTTGTGTGGGCCAAAATTTGTATAACCTAAAATCTTATCACGTTCAATATTATTACTTAAAATAGCTAAAATTTCATTTTTCGAAACCTTTTCACCTAAATAATCAATTTTAATTTCATCCTTAGCACCCGAAATCTCAAAATAAACTTCCTCAATTTTTGAGTTCAAAAGCTCTAAAAAATCTTGTCTTTTAGAAATTATTTCTGCACCATATTCCGCCAGCATCAAGTTCCAAGGAAAAAGCTCGTCTTTCGAAACATTATCACGTTTCAAAAGATTGTTTCGCTGTTTTAAAGCTTTATTATATCTAGTAAGTGCCAGCTGAAAACTGGGGAAAATTTGTGAAAGAAAATAATCTAAAAAGTTCCTTCGTCGTGCTGGTGAGCCAGTTAAAAGTTGTAAGTCATCTGGTTCAAAAAGCACCACAGGAATGCGTAAATTAGCACTCAAACGTACTTTTTTATTTCCATCAATTAGGAACTGTTTTTTTGATTTTTGAACGGTATCGTTAAAAATGATCGTTCTTAACGAATCTTTAGAATCTTTTAAATCAATTCGAAACCAACTTGAACCATCATTTCTTAAAATTTCTTTATCGCTCGAGCGAAAACTCGTGCCTTGCAGTGCAAAATAAATTGCTTCAAGAAGGGAAGTTTTTCCGCTACCATTAGAGCCAGAAATAAGAGTTGATTTTTTACCAATTTCTAAAATAAAATCAGAATGTGTTCGAAAATTCTGAACCCTCAGAGTTTTTAAAATCATTTAAATCCTAACTTTTTAGTGGCATCACGATATGAATATAATCATCACTTTCGGTGCTTTTAAAGACCGTTGGTGCAAGTTTCCCAGAAAATCCAAAAGAAACTTCGGGCGATTTAATTGCCGATAAAGCTTGCTTAATATAATTAACATTTAAGGTAACTTCACCACCACCAGTAATCTCGGCTTCAGTTTCAGATGTACTTTCGCCAATTTCACTTGCAATTGTATGGATTGATAATTTCGAAGTTTCTTCATCGGCTCGTAAAGTAATACTTCCACCAGAATCTCTTGTAAAAACCTCAGCAACTTTAATTGTTTGCATAAAATCAGCACGTTTCATTTTCAAAACAGTTTCAGTCGATTCTGGGATTAATCGCCGATATTCAACATATTTTCCATCAATTAAATTGCTCACAACTAAAATATCACCAATCATAAATTGAATTTGATTATCATTAATTAAGATTTCAATTTCATCAAGATTTTCAGGAATTACGCTTGAAACCTTTTTTAAAACATTACTTGGTATGAGAGATTCGAATTCTTGGTCAGTTTCGAAAAGCTTACGCTCGCTTAAACGATATCCATCAGTCGCCGCCATATAAATATTATTTTCAAACGTGTGAAGAAAAACTCCAGTTAAAATTGGTCGGGAAGTATCGTTACTCACCGTATCAACTTGACTAACTGACTCTTTAAAAATATCAGAACCAATAAAGAATCTTGCAATCGGTTCATCAATAGTTGGTATTTCAGGGAATTCTTCAGCTAAACTACCATTAATTTTTGATTTATAATTTCCACTTTCTATTGAAATATTTCCACCAATAACCTTAAAAGAAACTTCACTATTTGAAGGCAAGCTATCTATAAAACTTTTTGTTAGTTTTTCTGGCATTAAAATAGAACCAGTTTTCTCAATTCTTGCACTAATTTTTTGTGAAATTGCAATTTCTAAATTTGTAGCAGCAACTAGAAGTCTTGAACCATCTGTTTGAAAAAGAATATATTCAGAACTTGGCAAGCTAGTTTTACTACTTGCAATTCCTGAGATATTATTGAGTGCTTTAGATAAATCATCTTTCTTAACAGTCAGTTCCATAAAAATTTAAATCCTTTTTCTTAAAAAGTGGTAATTATAATAATAGGTATTGTGGAAACTGTGGAAAACCAAGTTTTCACTACTTAAAATTATACCATTTTTCGTGTGGAAAATCAAAGTAAAACTTTCTGAAAAACTTTGTGGAAAAATAACAGCTTTTCCATAATTTTGAGATTTCGAAAATATACACAACCAACCTGTGTAAAACTTTGGTGATTTTTTCGACAAGATTTAAATAACTTTCGCTCAACAAATCGGCTATTTTTCCACAGGCTTTCAACATTTTATTAAAATATTATATAAATAATGTCAAACGTAACAAAGAAATAAAAATAATATTTTTTCAATCGTCATAACTAACATAGAAATAATACTGATTATTAAAGTAGTACTTACAGAGTGCCGTAAAAACATCTCTATTTCACGAAAAACTTCAGGTCTAAATATATTTGCTTTAATTACTTCTTCCAAAGGAATAACAAACCAAAAAGTAAAAAATACTATAATCCCATTTACAACAAACCAGCCAAAAAATGTTATTAATTTTGCTAAAATTATTTCATATGTTTCAATAGGAAGAGTGTTTGTCAAGTACCCTTCATTTCCATAAATAGAACGATAATAACGGATTATTACTACATAATAAGTCATCAAAATTATCCCAATAATTACAACTACATAGCCAAAATACGACATAAACTGAAAAACACCCGTAGAAATTCTTACCCTGTCATCAATTTTCTCATTTAATAAAATGAACCAAAACACTCTTATAACAATTCCCATTACTCCCATTCCGATATAAAACGGTATTATCAGCTTGCTCGCATCCATAAAATCATATTTAATTAATTTACCTAAATTTTTCAATATTTAAACACCTCCCTAAAGTATTCATCAACTGTTTTATTATGTTCATTTATTATACTTTTCACATCCTGATAAAGTAAAATTTCACCTTTACTTATGAAAATTGCTTCATCCAGCACCTTTTCCACATCCGCTATTAAATGTGTGGAAATAATAACTGTTGCTTCCCTGTTATAATTTTTTATAACAGTATTTAAAATATAATCTCTTGCCGCAGGATCAACTCCTGCTATTGGCTCGTCCAACAGGTATAACTTGGCATGTCTGCACATAACCAGTATTAACTGGACCTTTTCCTTTGTTCCCTTTGAGAGCAACTTAAATCTTCTTGTTATATCAATTCCCAAATCTTTTAACATATTTTGTGCCCTTTCCAGGTCAAAATCATCGTAAAAGTCTGCAAATAGCTGTAAAATCGCCTTTACTGTCTTAGAATTATCCAAATAATTCTTATCAGGCAAATATGAGACAATTTTTTTTGTTTCAACACCTGGATTTTGTCCATTTATAAGAATTTCACCTTCTGTTGGTTTTAATAGTCCATTTAACAGCTTTATAAAAGTTGTTTTCCCACTTCCATTTGGTCCTAACAATCCAATAATTTTACCACTTTCTATTGATAAGTTTACATTATTTAATGC
>CALHWG010000028.1 GCA_938036745.1 uncultured bacterium | reverse complement strand
TTGCAAGGAAAGCAAATTTATCTTTTTTTATTTGATATTCTTGAAGTGGGAAAACTAGCCTTATTAGAGCGATTATCTGAGATTTTAAGCCTGAAAGATGAGATGTTATTTTAGATAATAATGTAGCTTTATACAAGCTTTTTAGGGAAGATATGCTTTTAAATTATAGAAGAAGTATTTGAGTTATTTTTCAAGATTATAAACTTTTAGAATCAAAAAAAGTCTATGAAAATGTAGCTTTTGCAATGGAAGTTTGTGGTTACAAAGATGATATAATTAGAAAAAAAGTTCCTGAAGCTTTAGAAAAAGTCTGACTTTTGATAAAAAAAGATAAATTTGTTTATGAACTTTCAGGTTGAGAAAAACAAAGAGTTGCTATCGCTCGTGCTTTAGTAAATGATCCAGATATTATTATTTGAGATGAGCCAACTGGAAATCTGGACGAAAACACAGCTAGCGAGATTATTGAAATTCTAAAAAAGTTAGCTAAAGAAAGAAATAAATGCGTAATTGTTGTAACTCACAGCAAAGAAGTTGCGCGCGCTGCCGATATCGTGTTCGAACTTAAAAACAAAAAACTAATTAATAAACGTGGGCAGAAAGGAGTAAAATAATGTTAAAAAATGCTTTTGCATACATAACGAGAAAAGGCTTAAAATCGATAGTGATTTTGCTAGTCATCTTGACAATGTCGGCATTGAGTTTAATTAGTTTGTCTATCAAAGAAGCTACTGACAAAGCTTCAACTAAAACTTTTAGCAATATTACAAATAGCTTTTCGATGGAAATAAACCGCCGAGTTAACCCTGGAACGCCAAGAGGTGGAGGAAACATTAAAGGCCAAGATATTAAAAAAATTGCCAATTCTGAAAATATAGAAAGCTACGTAAAAAGAATTAATAGCGTTGCTGATTTAGACGGCCATGACATCATCGAAACAGCCGAAACCGCAGCCAACCAATCGCCTGAGCGAGCTAAGAATTTCAAAAGAGCTGTAATGCTTACTGGTGTTAATGATTCTTCTAAAGAAACTAAATTCGTTTCAGGCGCATATAAATTAGTTGAAGGTAAGCATTTAACCAGCCAAGACAAAAATAAGGTTTTAATTCACAAAGATTTAGCCAAAAAGAACAATCTCAAAGTTGGCGATAAAATTAAGCTAAAATCAAATTTATTTGATGCAGATAATGAAAAAGGCGCTAACGAAACGATAGAAGTTGAGATAAAAGGCCTTTTTGACGGGCATAACAAAGGCGGCGTAACTGCCGCACAGGAACTTTACGAAAACACCTTAGTTACAGATATTCACACCGCAGCAAAGGTTTACGGAAACACTGAAGACACAGCAACTTACCAAGATTCAACTTTTTCTGTTAAAGGAAATAAAAATCTTGACCAAGTTATAAAAGATCTTGGAAAAATAGACATAAATTGGCAAGAATACAGTCTAATTAAAAGCTCTTCGAACTATCCCGCGCTTCAACAATCAATTTCAGGAGTTTACTCTATAGCCAACCAGTTATTCATCGGATCATTATTATTCACCGGAATTATAGTTTCGCTACTATTATTCTTATGGATCAATGCTCGCAAAAAAGAAATCGCAGTATTACTTTCAATAGGAATTTCGAAAGGCCAAATTTTAGCCCAGTTTGCGGTAGAGTTAGCTTTCGTAACAATCCCAGCTTTTATCGGTTCATATTTCTTGGCTAGCTATGCTGGAAAACACATTGGAAACAATATTTTGCAAAATGTTACCGGAAATATCACCAAGCAAATCGCCAAACAGTCAGCTTCAACAGGCCTAGGCGGCGGTGCCGAGGTGGATGGATTCAATAAAACTCTCAGTAGTCTTGATATGACAATCAATCCAAATATGCTAGTCTGGGTAATTATATTCATGACTATCGTGCTCGCAATTTCGCTATACATCGCTTCATCTGGTATCCTAAAGAAAAACCCTAAAGATTTACTATCAGACGCAGAATAAAGAAACAATATCAGTGCCGTAATGGCGCTGATATTCTCTTTGAAGTAGACGCTATAAAGTGATATAATATTAAAAGATGGCAATGAAAATACTTATTACCGAAGATGACGCAACAATACGAGAAGGAATTTGCGCATATCTATCTGAATTTAATTATGAAACAATCGAGGCGCGCGATGGGCGAGAGGCTTTGTCTAAATTCGAATCAAATAAAATCGACCTGGTGATTCTAGATATTCAAATTCCATTTATAAACGGCCTAGATGTCCTTCGAAAAATCAGAGAAAAAAGCAATCTACCAGTTCTTATTTTAACTGCCTTTAGCGATGAAGAATTTAAAATCACCGCCTTTTCGAATCTAGCAGATGGTTATATCGAAAAACCGTTTTCGCTCCCAGTTTTAAAAGCTCGAATTGACGCGCTAATTACAAAAAATTATGAAAAATTCGAAGTTTTCAGTTATAAAGATCTAGAAGTTAATTTTAGTAATTTTTCTGCAAAAATAAACAACGCTGAAGCGGAAATCAGCACAAAAGAAATTGAGGTTTTAAAATACTTATTACTCAACGAAGGCAGAGCTTTAACCAGAAGGCAGATTTTAGAAAATGTCTGGAAGGAAAGTGAAAATATACCATTCGACCGAGTAATTGACGTTTATATAAAAGACCTGCGCAAAAAATTTGGGCTTGATTGCATTAAAACCATCCGTAACATTGGCTACAAACTGGAGAGAAAATGAGAAATTTGAAAATTTTTCCAAAGATGTTTTTGTATACGTTTTCTACACTAAGTATTTTAGCAATTTTAATTCATGCGTTAATTTATTTTATCTTCCCAAAAGTTTATCTCGAAACTCGCAAACAAGAAATCGCTCAAAAAGCAGACCAAATCACCAAGAATATCCAAGGAAAAAATATCGAAAGTATCAAGCAAATACTTGAGCTGTATTCTAAAAGTAGCAAAGTTAAAGCTTTTGTGAAAGATAGCGACCATCTAAATGAGATTAAAATAGATGATCAGATTGAGGCAGATCTAACCAGCAACAATAACTCTTTAGTTATTGAAGATAGAGAAGTACAGACTGACTCTAACAAAAAAATACTGGTTAAATTTATCTCAACAACAGATATGAGCAAAGACGCAAAAGAGCTAACTTTTCAGTTCTTACCAATTTCAATTTTGTTTTCTTTCATTTTTTCAATTATCGTTTCATTAATTTACGCCAAAATCATTACCAAGAATATCAACGAAATCAAAACTACAACCGCTCAAATGATGAAACTTAACCGAAATGCCAAATTAAAAGTTAATTCCACAAATGAAGTTGGCGCTCTAAAAAGCCAAATAAATGATTTATATTCAACACTCCTAAAATTGATTGGCAGCCTAGAAATCAAAAATCAAGAAATCACTAAACTCGAAAAACTAAAAAGCGAGTTTTTTAGAGGAGCTTCCCACGAGCTAAAAACTCCTTTAGCGAGCCTTAAAATAATTCTCGAAAATATGAAATATGGCATTGGTAAATATAAAAATAAAGAGAAGTCTATTGAAGATTGTCTTAATATCGTTGATCAACTAACTAAAAACATCGCTCAGATATTATCAACCTCTTCATTCGAAAGTCTAAAAAATGACGAGAAGTTTATCAATATCAATAAAATATTACAAAAGGTTTTAGATAACTATAAATTATTAGCCGAGCAAAAAAATATCTCAATAGACAATCAGCTAAGTCAAGAAGAAATTTATATTGGCGAAACAGCGCTAGAAATTATTCTCTCAAATTTAGTGAGCAATGCCGTAAAACATTCCGACCAAAACGGTCAAATAAATATTGGCGTCAAGAATAACTGGTTTTATATTGAAAATTCAAATCAGAATATCAAAGACAGCAGAAATACTAAAATGTTCGAAACAAATTTTGACCTAAATAAAGAAAAAGGTAGCGGATTCGGACTTTATATCGTTAAAAATATTTTAACAAATTATAAAATTAAATATAAAATAGAAAAGAGCAAGATTGGTGTAAAATTTTTAATTGATTTGTCGAAAAAATAACTTACGCTATTCTCCTTAAAATTTCAATACTTAAGTTTATTTTAACACGCTTAGTTGAAAAAAATAGCTAAAAATGGTATAATTTTTAAGATGAAAAAACCAAAAACTTCTGCTAAAAATATTATTAATCGTCGAGCGCGATTCGATTATGAACTTGGCGACGAGCTTGTTGCCGGAATGAGCTTGCGTGGAGTTGAAGTTCGTGCGGTGCGTGATGGCCGCGTTAGTTTAAAGGGCGCTTTTGTAACTCTTCGAAACGGACGAAAAGGTGAAGAACTTTGGCTCAATAATGCAAGTTTTTCGCTTAAAAATCAGGGCGAGGGAATTTCGAAAGCCGACACTATTGATACTTCACCCAAAAAACTACTCGCAACTCACAAACAGATTGATGATTTTTCGAACCAAAAGAAGGCAGGCTTCACAATTGTGCCAGTTAAAATTTTAGCCGAAGGTCGCTTTATTAAAATCGTGATTGCGCTCGGAAAAGGTAAAAAACAATATGACAAGCGTGAAACTTTAAAACGCCGCCAATCTGAACGCGAAAATGCAAGAATGTTAAAGAGGTATTAGATGAAAATTTTTTCTTGGAATATTAATGGAATTCGTGCGGTTGAAAAAAAAGGGAATTTAGCAGAATTTTTAAGCGTAAAAAATCCGGATATCGCATGTTTTCAAGAAATTAAAATTGATGAAATACAAATTTCGAAAGAGAATTTTGACGAAAAATATCCTGAATATTTTAAATTTTATTCTCACGCCGAACGAAAAGGTTATGCGGGGACAACCATCTGGTCAAAGCAGAAACCACAAGCGATTTTACGAAATTTTCCAAAAAAAATTTTAGAAAATTTTGAACTTAGTGATAATTTTGGCGACGCCACAACCGAGGGGCGAATTTGTGCTGCAAAATTTAATAATTTTTGGCTAATTACAGTTTATACTCCAAACACTAAAAACGATTTAGGTCGATTGAAATTGCGAGAAAATTGGGATGCAGCCTTTTTGGCTTTTTCGAAAGGCTTAGAAAATGGCGATTTTTCAAAAGAAGATTTTGTAGAAAATTTAGAAATTATTGAAGAAAATCCACAAGATATTTTTAAGCCGAGTTCAGTTATCTTTTGTGGTGACTTAAATGTTGCACACGAGGAAATTGACCTTTCAAACCCAAAAGCTAATCGCGGAAAACACGGTTTTACAGATGAAGAGCGACTTGGATTTTCTAATTTCTTAAAAGCCGATCTATTCGATATTTTTCGAAATCAAAACCCAGAAAAGGCTGAAATTTACACTTGGTGGAGTCATTTTGCAAAATCTCGCGAACGAAATGTTGGCTGGCGGATTGACTATTTTGTTGTTTCAAAATCATTAAATTCAGAAAAAAATAAAGCCGAAATTCATAACGAAATTATAGGGAGCGATCATTGTCCAATTTCGCTGGAGCTTAAAGATGTTTGATTTTTGGCAAGTTCAATCTTCGAAATTACTTTTTCCTGAAATTGCTTGGAATAAACCCGAGCAAAAAATACATGCAGGCAAGCTTTTGATTATTGGCGGAGGGGCAGGGGCTTTTCGCGGACTTGCAACCTCCCACCAAACTGCCTTAAAAACTGGTGTTGGAGAGGTTCGAATTTTATTGCCAGACAGTTTAAAAAAAGACATTAAAATTGATTCAAGCGAGCTAATCTTTGCAAAAAGTAATCTTTCTGGTGGATTTTCGAATGAAGCTTGGGCAGATTTTAAAGCTGGAGAAGAGTGGGCAGATTCTATTTTATTTATTGGCGACACGAATAAAAACTCCGAAACGGCAATTCTTTTCGAAAAATTTATTCTTGAAAGCGAGAAGTCTGTTTTTATCACTCGTGATGCAGTTGATATTTTACTTGATTCTTTCAGCGAGATTTTGTTAAAAGAAAATATAAGTATCTTGGCAAGCTTTGCACAACTTCAAAAGATTTTTTCGAAAGTTTTTTACCCAAAAGTTCTAACTTTCTCGATGAATCTTTCGAATATTGTTGAAGTTATGCATAAATTTACGCTTTCTTATCCTGCTCAAATTTTAACTTTAAATAACGAAAACTTTATTATTTCTGAAAATGGTGAAGTTTTTTCATCTCCACTAAATTCTACTTTAAACTTGGGAAAGCTTTCACCTATTCAAATCTGGTCGGGTGAAATTCCTACAAAAATTGCGGTTTGGCAAATTTGGAATAAAAACCAGAGGTCAAAAGCTGCGATCACAGCAATATCATCTTGATTTTTAAAAACATAAGTATTATAATTGATTTTATAATACGAAATTTTTTATGATTGAAATGAAGAGAACTCGCCAAGATAAAGCCGAGAAAAATATTGAAAGAATAAAGAAAAATCCTCAAGAAGAGAAAGCTTTATTAGATAATCCTAAAAAATCACGTTTTTTACTTTCGAAATTATCAAAAAAACAAAAAATTAGTTTAATTATTGGTATAATATTTCTAATTTTGGTTATTGTTTTTAGTTTTTCATTCTTTTTTAGAAAACCAGAAAGCGCACCCGTGAAAAATCCAGCCCCAAAAAGCCAAAAAACTGAGCCAAAAAAGAAAGCTAAACCAGAAAAATTTTATTCAAAATTATCTGGAGTTGAAGTTTCTGAAAAATCGCTCGAAAACGCACCAGTTTTTGGTGTTATGATCGAAAACTCAATTCCAGCAAGACCACAATCTGGACTAAGCCAAGCTGAGGTTGTTTTCGAAGCAATTGCTGAAGGTGGAATTACACGTTTTTTGGCTCTATATCAGCAAAATAAGCCTGAGCTATTAGGGCCCGTTAGAAGCGTTCGCGGTTATTATATTGATTGGGCCTCAGGATTTGACGCCTCGATTGCCCATGTTGGTGGCCCGGGAGATGCTTTAGCAAGAATGCGAGATGGCAAGCATAAAGATATGGATGAATTCTTAAACACACAGACCTTTTGGCGTTCAAAAAATCGCTATGCACCTCATAATGTCTACACGAATTTTACAAATTTATCAACATTAGGCTCTTCGAAAGGTTGGAATTCTTCGAATTTTGAAGGTTTTAGTCGAAAAGAAGACTCACCAGCAAAGGAGAAGAATGCAACCCAAATTCAGGTTAATATTTCAGGTTTTTCTTATAATTCAACCTATGTTTACCGAGAAAACTGTAATTGCTATTTGCGAAGTCAAGCCGGAGTCGCTCATACAGATGCAAATGGAACTCAAATCTCAACGAAAACCCTAATTGTTTTAAAAATGGAAAACGGGCTAGCTGCAGACAGATATCATAATGTCTACGGAAATATTGGGAGTGGAGTAGCGATTGTATTTCAAGATGGAGTAGCTCAAGAGATGAAATGGGTAAAGTCAAGTGAAAGCTCCCCGTTGATTTTACAAAATAATGATGGTTCAAATTTTAAAATAAATCGAGGCCAATCTTGGATTGTTGCGGTTGGAAATTCAACGGGCTCAATAGGCTGGCAGTAAACATGTATTTTATTTTTGTTCGCTTTTTGTTTTGCGAGCTTGGGCTAACAGTTTAAGTTTCACATAGGCTGTTAGTCCTCATTTAGAAAGTTATCAATTTTATCTAATTGCGTTATTCGAGAAATAGCATCTTTAAGACCAAATTTATCTTTTGGATCGACAAAATAACGGATCTCAAGGCCATTTTTGAAATGCAAAGTCAAAGTAGTATAAACAT
>CALHWG010000027.1 GCA_938036745.1 uncultured bacterium | reverse complement strand
TTCAACAGATGATGTTTGCCATAATATTGCTATTTATTTGGCTCGCGACAGTTCAGATTTGTCGAAATATTTTAAGTGGAAAAAAGAACTTAAATTTAAGAGATGCTTTATATTCTTGTGGAGCTCCTATTATCCCAATGACGGTTATTGCTATCGTAATATTAATGCAATTAGTTCCTGTATTTATTGCAACGATTGTTGGTGCAGCCGCAAAAACAACAAGTTTTTTATCGAGCGGAATAGAACAAGCTGTATTTTTTAGTGCAATACTATTGCTATTCTCACTCTCAGCTTTTTGGGTTATGGGCTCAATTTTCGCAATGATTATCGTCACAATTCCAGGAACCTATCCACTACAGGCTCTAAAAATTGCTGGCGATATGGTTTCTCAAAGAAGGCTTGCGATATTGAAGAGAATTCTATTTTTAATTTTTATACTTGCTTTAATTTGGTCGATTATAATAATTCCAATAATCATGTTGATGAATTGGCTGATTTCAATTAATGGATTCTTTGTCAATATTCCAATCGTGCCGATCTCGATACTCCTAATGAGTTGTTTTTCTTGTGTTTTAAGTTCGGTTTATATTTACGTTTTATATCGAAGGATTGTTGATGGGGATAGATAAAAACACTCGATATAAAGATTTGCTAGAGCTTTTGAACCGTTATTCTTTCGAATATCACACTCTTGATAATCCAAGTGCTCCAGATTCGGTTTACGATTCGCTTTTTTCTGAGCTTAAGAGAATTGAGGCTGAAAATCCAGAAATAATATCAAAAAACTCACCAACACAAAGAGTTGGAAATATGGTTAAAGGTGGGTTTATTAAGGTTTCTCACGCTAGTAGAATGTTAAGTTTAAACGATATTTTTAGTAGTAAAGAAATTTTTGATTGGTTTGAGAGAATTAAAAAACTTGAGCCAAATATTGAAGAGGATTTTTTTGCAGATATTAAAATGGATGGTTTAGCTTGTTCTCTTATTTTTGAGAATGGTGAATTTGTGAGAGCTGTTACTCGAGGTGATTCTTTTGTTGGTGAAGATGTTTCAAGTAATATTAGAACAATTAAAAATATTCCACTTTTTTTACAGGCAAGTGGTAAATTTGAAAATTTTAAAAATGGAAGAACTGAAGTTCGCGGCGAGATTGTTATTTTGAAGGAAGATTTCGAAAAAATAAATCTTATTCGAAAAGAGCATGGTGAACCAGAATTTGCTAATCCACGAAATCTGGCTGCAGGTACAATTCGCCAGCTTGACCCTTCAATTGCGGCTTCTCGACCTCTACATTTTCGAGCTTATGATTTAATTCGTGAAAATCCACAAGATATCCCTACTAACCAGTTCGCTTATGAAGCATTAAAAAATCTTGGTTTTACGATAAATGAGCAAGCTTCAAAAATTAACGGTTTAAAAAAAGTTATCGAGTTTATTGATTTTTGGAGTGAAAAGAGAAAAGAGTTACCATTTAATACTGATGGGCTAGTTGTAAAAATTAATAATCGTGAGCATTTTTCGAAACTTGGAATTGTTGGAAAGCAGCCTCGTGCAGCAATTGCTTTTAAATATTCTCCTGAAGAAGTTACGGCGGTGATTTCAGACATAGTTATTTCGATTGGACGAACTGGTATCGCAACTCCTGTCGCGGTTTTTTCGCCAGTTCAACTTGCCGGAACCACTGTTCGGCATGCAAGTTTACATAATGCTGATGAAATTAAGCGACTCGATGTGCGAATTGGTGATACGGCAGTAGTTTTTAAAGCTGGCGATATTATTCCGAAAATTTTGCGGATTTTGCCGGAGCTTCGACCAGAAAATGCTAAAGTTTTCGATTTTAAAAAAGAGCTTGAGAAACAGTTCCCAGATATTGAGTTTTACCGACCGAATGGTGAGGTTGCATATCGTGCAAAAGGTTTAAATTCAAGCTTGATTTTGAAAAAAACGGTCACATTTTATGCTTCGAAAGCAGGTTTAGATATTGAAAATCTTGGTGAAAAAAATGTTGATTTATTGGTTGAGAAAGGGTTAGTTCGAGATTTGGCTGATATTTATAATCTTAAAAAAAGTGATTTATTGGATCTTGAACGCTTTGGAGAAACTTCAGTTAATAATCTTCTAGGAGCTATTGAGTCTTCGAAAAGTCCAGAACTCTCCAAATTTATCTCAGCTCTTGGAATCAGGCATATTGGTGGCGAAACGGCAAAGCTTTTGGCGGAAAAATTTAATAAAT
This sequence comes from uncultured bacterium, assembly GCA_938036745.1. Taxonomy (GTDB): domain Bacteria; phylum Patescibacteriota; class Saccharimonadia; order Saccharimonadales; family Saccharimonadaceae; genus Nanogingivalis. The sequence continues at coordinate 4,360 of CALHWG010000027.1, read as the reverse complement.
TTGAAAATATTTGTAATGCAACACTTGAAGAGCTTCTTGAAATCGATGGTATTGGTAAGAAAGTTGCTGAAAGTATTTTAGCATATTTTAATGATGATGAAAATTTGCGAGTTTTAACAAAAATGTTTAACCTTGGCGTGAAAGTGCAAAATTTTGCAAAAAATGAGGGGATCTTAAGTGGTAAGAATTTTGTAATTACTGGAACGCTAAAAACAATGGCGCGCGAAAAGGCTGCAGAAAAAATTGAAGAGTTGGGCGGAAAATTCCAAAAAACAATTTCGAAAACTACAGATTTTTTGGTAATTGGTGAAAAGGTTGGTGCAACAAAAATTTCGAAGGCCGAAAAACTAGGTGTAAAAGTTATGGATGAAGATGAATTCTTGAAAGAAATAAATGCAAACTAAAATTATTGCAGCTTATCCTTGTTTGGGTAAAACTACTCTTTCAAAAATATCTAAAAAGCGATTTTTAGATATAGAATTTAATGAAAGTAGCAAAACTAAAATGATGAATGAAGCTGAAAGATCTTATTTTTTTGATTTTTGTTTACAGAAAATTGAAGAAGAATATTATTCGGGCAATTTCGAAATTATATTTATTAGTGAAGACGATGAGATTTTAAAGCGACTACTTTCAAAAAAGATTAGTTTTATACTTATTTTACCAAATATTTTTAAAAAAAGAGTGATGCAAGAGTATAAAAGTCGTGTTATATGTCGTTCTGGTAAAAGTTGGTGGAATAATGTTATTGAGCCAGAAATTAGCAATCTTCAAAACAGAATTGAATTTTACAAAAATAATGAGCTGGTCGAGGTTTATTTAACTGATGAGAATGAATATATTTGCGATAAGGTTACTTTATGGTGATTTTTTGATTTTTTATACTATTTTTGGTATAATTTAAAATAGTATGAAAAGATATAATCCGATTGAAATTGAAGAAAAATGGCAAAAAAAATGGGATGAATCAAAGCTTTATGAGGTTGAAGCGGATTCTTCAAAACAGAAAATGTATATTTCAGGAATGTTTCCGTATCCAAGTGGGGCAGGACTTCACACTGGGCATGCAAGGAGCTATACGATTGTTGATTCGATCGCGCGTTTTTATCGCCAGCAGGGCAAAAATGTTTTGAACCCAATCGGTTGGGATACTTTTGGTTTGCCGGCTGAAAATTATGCAATTAAAACTGGAATATCTCCACAGGAAGCTACAAAAACAAATATTGCAAATTTCAAAAAACAATTTAAACGACTTGGAATTTCAATCGATTGGTCGCGAGAAATTAACACTTCAAACCCAGAATATTACAAATGGACGCAGTGGATTTTTCGTGAGCTCTATAAAAAAGGTCTAGCTTATCGAAAAGAGAGCTACCAGTGGTGGTGTGATAATGACAAAACAGTTCTCGCAAATGAACAGGTTGAGAATGGCCGATGCTGGCGTTGTGGTGAAGAAGTTTCAAAAAAACAAATGACCCAGTGGTTCTTTAAAATTACTGCATATGCTGACGAACTTTTGGCTGATATTGATAATCTTGATTGGCCTGAAAAAATCAAAACAATGCAGCGAAACTGGATCGGTAAATCTGAAGGTGCTGAGGTGGAATTCAAGATTGCCAATGGCGAAGCTAAAGGCGAAAAAATTAAAGTTTTTACAACTCGACCAGATACAATTTTCGGTGTGACATTTTTAACTATTGCACCAGAACATGAATTGCTAGAAAAACTCTCTACTGATTTAACTAGAGAAAAACTCGAAGAATATAAGAAAGAATCGCTTAAAAAATCTGAAATTGAGCGCCAAGAAAATAAAGAAAAGACAGGAATTTTCACTGGAAGTTATGCAATAAATCCGGCAAACGGTAAGAAAATCCCGATTTGGGTGAGTGATTATGTGCTTGGAGGCTATGGTGAAGGAGCTGTTATGGCGGTTCCCGCGCATGATGAGCGAGATTTTGAATTTGCTAAAAAATTTGATTTGGATATTATAAAAGTTGTTGAGAAGCCTGAGGATATGGTGGATGATTATTCTTGCTATCATGGAGAAGGAACTGTGGTTAATTCTGGCAAATTCAATGGTCAAAAATCAGAGGATGTTCGAGAGCAGATTCTGAACTGGCTTGAAGAGTCTGGAGTTGGCCGTTCGAAAACTACATATAAAATGCGAGATTGGTTGATTTCTCGCCAGCGCTATTGGGGCTGTCCGATTCCAATTGCTTATGATAAAGATGGAAAAGAGCATTTGATTCCCGAGGATCAATTGCCTGTGATGCTTCCAACTTTGAGCGATTTTAAGCCTGATGATTCTGGAAAGTCGGCCCTCGCTAAGAGTGAAGAATTTATTACGGTTGAAATTAATGGCGAAAAAATGACCCGTGAAACCGATACAATGGATGGTTACGCATGCTCAAGCTGGTATCTTTTGCGATATGCTGACCCTCGAAATTCTAAACAGGCTTGGGATCCTGGGCTTGTAAATTACTGGGCGCCGGTTGATTATTATGTTGGTGGTGACCACGCAGTTGCGCATTTACTATATATTCGTTTTTGGACTCATGTTTTTAGAGATTTGGGACTAACTAATTTTGCCGAACCGGTTAAAAAACTCCTTTACCACGGATATATTAATGCGGAAGATGGTTCGAAAATGAGTAAATCAAAGGGGAATACTATTGATCCGCTTGAAGTCATTGACCAAGGATATGGTGCAGATTCACTTCGAACTTATGAAATGTTTATTGCTCCATATGAAGTTGATGCTTCTTGGGATTCACGAGGTATAGCTGGAGTTTATCGTTTTCTGAATCGTGTTTGGGTTTTAGTTCAAGAATTTATTGAATCTGAAAAATCTGCTGAAAATCTTTCGAATTTTTCTGAAGTCCAAAAAATCCAGCATAAAACTATCAAGAAAGTTACTGAAGATTTTCACCGTGAAAGCCTAAATACTGCGGTTGCTGCTCTGATGGAATTTGTAAATGATCTTTATAAATTGAAACTTGAAGGTTTTTCGAATGATTGGCGATTTGTTTTAGAAGATTTGCTTAAAATGCTCGTTCCATTCGCTCCACATATTTCAAGTGAACTGTGGCAGCAGCTTGGAAATGATGATTTTATAGAAAAATCTGGCTGGCCAAAATGGAATGAAGAGCTTTTGAAAACTGATGAAATTCAAATTATTGTTCAAGTTAATGGAAAACTCCGCGGGAAAATTAAAGTCTCGGCAAGCTCTGAAAAGGATGATATTCTTGCTATTGCAAAAGAAGAAGATAATGTTTCGAAATTCTTGCAAGATAAGGAGATTTTGAAAGAAATTTTCATTCCGAATAAATTAATTAACTTTGTCGTTAAAAAATAAAATGGAGGCTTAATGCAACCAGTCACCCAGCAGTCTTGTTTGTGGGTTTAAGTGAGTGGAATACATCTACTCACTTTTTTATTTAAACTGTCGAAAAAAATATCTGGAAAGATACTTTATGCAAAGTTCAAGATATGACAGAAGATATACTAAGTAATTTTATGACTAATAAGGATATTTTGCTATCTAATTTAGCCCCAGTTCTTAGCACCTATCTGATAGAATGTCTCGATTTAACTTTTGAAGAATAGCTCAATTGGAGTTCATGATGGTTATAAGAAGGATAAAAATTATCGCTATCGTCTAAAGTAGTTCATTCATCTTCAAGACTCATTCTATCGGTCTTTTTCTTTTAAATAAAAATCCCCAACCAATTTGGCTGAGGTGTAGCTAATCATCCCATTACTTCACAAAACAAATATCCGTCCTTAAGATTTCCATCAAATGTTGGTAAAAATATTGTTCAGTTTAGCTATTAATAATTATCTGAAGTTTCGCTCGAAATCTCTCAATTGTGGCGTTAATTTTATAAACTTCCACTGATGTCTTATTTGAATTTGTAATAGTTTCCACTCATTGGAAGAGTATAATCAGGCAAGCCTAACTGAAATACATCTAAGAATGATAATAGGTTGCCTGTCGAAACAGCCAAGAAAACGGCGGTATAATGCCGATAAAATCTAACACGAAGCGAATAGTGATTCAAAAAATCCAGAAGGAAGAACTTTTATTTATAAGCAAATGGGGTATAATAAAACAGGCGAGGGTGCTACATTTTATATTAGGTCTCTAAAATGCAAGCATTTGTCGCCGTTAAGGTTCAGCTCATTTAGGTTGAACTTTTTGTTTTACAAATAAAAAAGCTCCTCGATTGAGGAGCAGATTCAGTTGATAGATTGTTCAATTTTTAGCTTTAGCTTTTTTTTCGAAAGCTAAAGAGTGCAAATGCAAGGAGTGCACCGAGTGTAAGTAATGTGGAATTGTCGGACTCACCCGTATTCGGGA
>CALHWG010000026.1 GCA_938036745.1 uncultured bacterium | reverse complement strand
TATAAATAGCTCGCGAATCAGCAGAAATAATCTCACCGCAAGCGGGAAGACGAGCTTGGCTATAAAATTAGCCAAGCTTTTTGGCGGTGAGATTATTTCTGCTGATTCGCGAGCTATTTATAAAGATATTGATATTGCTTCTGCAAAACCAATAATTAAGGAGCGAGAAGGTGTTGTCCATTGGGGCTTTGATTTAGTTGAGCCTGGAGAGCGTTTTACTGCGGCAGATTTTAAGGAATATGCCTATGCTAAAATTGATGATATTTTAGATCGTGGTAAAATTCCTTTTTTAGTTGGTGGAACTGGATTATATATTGATGCGGTTTTATATGATTATAACTTTGGTGGCGAAGTTGATGATAATTTTCGAAAAGACTTAAACCAGAGAACTGTCGAAGATCTACAAAAGTATATTTTTGAAAATAAAATTAAAATGCCAGAAAATAATAAGAATAAGCGATATTTAATTCGATCAATAGAAAAAAGCATAAGCGAAAAGAGTAAAAGTTGTAAAAAACACAATAAGTATAATAATATTATTGTAGGAATAACAACTAATCGCGAAGAACTTCGAGAAAAAATCTTTAAAAGGAATGAAAATTTTTTTAACTCTGGAATAATCGAAGAATACAAAAAAGTTGAACAGAAATATGGCCCAAATTCTGAAGCAATGACAGCAAATGCTTATCCATTAATTCGAAAGTTTTTGAATGGAGAATTAGATAAGAAGGAACTTATTGATAAGATGTCTGTGCAGGATTGGAGATTAGCTAAAAGACAGATGACTTTTATGAAGAGAAATAAAGATATAGTGTGGCTTGATTTAAAAGATGCTGAACAATTTATTATTTCGAAAATTAAAAAATGTATAAAAAAGTTGTAAAAGGTCTGGTTGATTTTTGAAAAATATGGTAAAATATATTTATGGAACAGAGTATAAATGCACTATTTGGCTCAAAAACGAGGGTTAAACTTTTAAACCTATTTTTCAATAGTCCAGAAGAGAAGTTTTACGTTCGTGAAATATCGCGAATTATTGATGAACAAGTTAACTCTGTTCGAAGAGAACTAACCAATCTTGAAAGTGTTGGTGTTGTAAAAAACTCAACAGAAGATAGGAAGATTTTTTATCAAGCGAATCAGAGGTTTAAGTACTACCTCCCGTTAAGAGCGATGTTTGCTGGAGTTAAAATGAATGAGAGTGCTTCTGTTGATAAAAAAATATCTTCTATAGATAGATGGCAGTCTGAAGTTGAAAATATTCAAAAACAAATAGATATTCTTGTATTATTTGGAGTTTTCGTTGATGATGCGGATTCGGATATTGATATGTTAATAGTTGGAAATAATCAGGATAAAAAGCTTTCGAATTGGGCTTCGGATATTGAGAAAAAAGAAGGCCGTGAGTTAAACTATATGATTTTATCTATGGAAGATTTTTACTATCGATACACCACGCAAGATACCTTTATAAAAGGGTTATTTGAAAATAATTACAAAATAGTCTTTGATAAAGAGAATATACTTGAAAAATTATAATGGGAGTAAATAATGTTTGATATTGAATATAAGGGCGCAAACAGTATTGTAATTTCTACAAAAAAGATTTCATTAATAACCGATCCTAAACATTCTATTTTTGGTGACAAAGATTTAGTTATTAAAGAAGGGGTTGAGCTTGCCACTGAGGAGAGGTTTAAGACTGGCAGTGAAGATTTTAAGCTTTCAATATCCTATCCTGGAAGTTATGAAGTGTCAGATTTTACTATAAATGGCTATCAAGAAAAACGGCATATTGATGAAGATAAGGATGGCAAAAAATCTGTAATTTATAGTGTTGAAGTTTGTGGTGTTAGGATTGGTATTTTGGGAAATATTGATCCAAATTTATCTGACGACCAGCTTGAGAACCTTGGTGTTTTGGATGTTTTAGTTTTACCGATTGGCGGTGGCGGATATACTCTAGATGTAACTGCTGCGGCAAATATTGCTAGAAGGTCTGATGCAAAAATAATTATTCCTGTTCATTATGCTGATGATGGGATTAACTACGAAGTCCCTCAATCTGATTTTGCGCTTTTTGAAAAAGAACTAGGTGTTGATGTTGAAAAAACTACAAAGTATAAAGTGAAATCGGCTACAAGTTTACCTGAGAAAATGACAATAGTTAAAATTGAACGAACAAAATAATATTTTTTAAAGAGCTAATCTTTCGAAGATAGGCTCTTTTTTATATAAGAAAAAACCCACAAAATTGTGGGAATTTTCTTTTGAGATAAAAATATTATAGAATACCTTTTTTCTTCAAAGTTCGGATAGCTGCGGTGCTCAAATTTAGTCGAACTTTTTTACCATCAATAATAATAGTTTTCTTTTGGATGTTCGGCTTAAAAGTTCGTTTTGTGCGTCGCAATGAAAAGCTAACGTTGTTTCCGTGTTGCTTTCCTTTTCCTGTTAAATCACATACTGCCATTTTAACTCTCTTTACTTTAATATTTACAATCTGTTCCATTATATCGTATTTTTTAAAAAAGGTCAAGTGGTGTATAATAGATATATGGTTTTTATAATATTTATATCTATAATTTCAATATTAGTAGCAATGATTGTTCATGAATTTTCTCACGGATTTGTTGCATATTTATTGGGTGATGAAACAGCAAAAAGGGAGGGAAGATTAACTTTAAATCCAATTGCACATTTAGACCCTTATATTAGTATTATTTTACCGATATTGTGCGTATTTTCGAATCTTCCTGTGATTGGTGGTGCAAAACCTGTCCCAGTTGATTCTAGAGAGCTTAAATGGGGCAAATGGGGTATGGCTCTCGTTGCTCTTGCTGGTCCTTTATCTAATTTTATAATGGCGCTCATATCTTTTACGATAATGCATGCTTTAAATTTATCGTATGGTAATATTGCGGCTATTTTTGGTAGATTTACACTAATTAATTTGAGTTTGGCGATTTTTAACTTAATTCCGATTCCGCCGCTAGATGGTTCGAAGATTCTTCAACCATTTGCACCGGAGTTTATTCAAGATTTTTTTGACAGACTTGAATCTTATGGTTCGATTTTTATTTTAGCTTTAATGTTTTTGTTTTCTACTGTAATTTCTAATTATATCAATTTCTCAATGAGTTTTATTCTTGAAGGATTTTCAGCTTTTTTGCGAATTTTTGGTTTGTAGAATTTAAAACACTGGATTTTTATTTTAAAAATTGGTATAATTAAAGTAAGCCCTGCTGGCGAATGATTTTTCCTGAATAATCATTTATAAAGGAACTCCAAATGATGATCTACTATCGTGGTAGTAGGTTGAGGAGGTATCCACCGTATAATTTTATGCGGGGAAAATATCAAAGTTGGTGGGGCTTTTTATATTTGTGAAAATTTGATATAATATAAGATAGCTTGTTAGATGGTCGCTAATTTAAAATTAGAGGAAAGTCCGGGCAGCATAGAGCAAGGCAGTTGTTAACGACAACCGAGGGAAACCTTAGGGAAAGTGCCACAGAAACGATACCGCCTGAAAAGGTAAGGGTGAAAGGAGTGAGGTAAGAGCTCACAGTTGCTCGCGGTGACGCGAAGCAAGAGGTAAACCCTGTCTGCTGCAAGGAGAATTATAAAAATGGTTGCTCGCCATAATTCGATAACCGCTTGATTTAAGGAGTAATTCTTAAACTAGATAGATGACTATCCGCGACAGAACCCGGCTTACAGACAAGCTTTTAATTTTAAACTAAAAATCACACCTCTTTCGAAAGTGTGATTTTTAGTTTTTATTGAAGAATTATTTTACTGATTCAACAATCTTCGCAAAAGCTTTTGGTTCGCTAACTGCTAATTCTGCAAGAACTTTTCGGTCAAGCTCAATATTTTTAGCTTTCAAGCCAGCAATAAGTTTTCCGTAAGTGATTCCGTTTTCACGCGCTGCGATATTAATTCGAGTAATCCATAGGGCTCGAAGATCTCGTTTGCGATTTCGCCGGTCACGATATGCGTATTGCAATGAACGGATTACGCCTTGCTTAGCTAATCGGTATGAGCGTGTTCGCGCATGTTGCATACCTTTAGCTGCTTTTAGGATTTTCTTATGCTTTGCTCGTGCTGTTACACCTCGTTTTACTCGCATATTATTTTACTCCCAATGCTCGTTTAATATTTTTAGCCATTGCTCCTTCTACGGTTGCAGTGGTGTTAATTCGTCGTTTTCGACTTTTGCTTTTCTTGGAAAGCATGTGGTTCTTAAAGGCTCGACGGCGTACTACTTTGCCGCTTCCAGTAAGCTTCATTCGCTTTGCTGTGCCTTTATGTGTTTTTAATTTAGGCATTATTTACTCCTTACTACCAAACTCAGATTGCGGCCAGCCATCTGAGGTTTTTGCTCGACTATAGCTTCTTCTTCGATAAGGGAAACAATTTTATTAGCCATTTCAAATCCAATTTCTTTATGAGCCATTTCTCGACCCTTGAAAACAATTTGAATTTTAACTTTATTTCCTGCAGACAAGAATTTTTTAACTTTTCGAAGTTTTATATCTAGGTCTCCAGAACCAATTTTTAGCCCAAAGCGCATTTGTTTAAGCTCAACTTGTTTAGCTTTACGCTTATTCTTCTGCTGTTCTTTCATTTTTTGATATTGGAATTTACCCCAATCAATAATTTTAACAACAGGCGGTTCAGCGTTTGGTGAGATTTCTACAAGATCTAGTCCTGCTTCTTGAGCAAGATTAAAAGCATCTTTCGAACTCATAATTCCAAGTTGTTCGCCACTTTGACCGATAACGCGAACTTCGCGAGCGCGAATTTCTTCGTTTATTCGAATTTTTTTGCTAATAATTTTCCTTCCTTTCGAATTGCTATTTTTCAGCAATTTACTCGCATATTATTTTATCAAATTTTTTGAAATAAATCAAGTATTTTACTTAATTTTCATTTTTATGACGATATTGTAGAGCTTCGCTAATATGATTTACTTTGATATCTTTTGATGAGTCAAGGTCTGCGATTGTGCGTGAAACTTTTAATATCTTTAGAAATGCACGAGCGGATAAGTCAAGTTTTGATGTTGCTAAATTTAATAGATCTTCAGCTTCTTTCGAAGTATTAAATTTATTTTTTACATCATTAGTTTTAACCATACTGTTGTATAAATTACTGCAATTATAACGCTTATGCTGTAATTCTAACGACATCTCTATCTGTTTTTTAGCATTAGCATGTTCAGAATTTTTGTTGTTATTCTTTAAAAGAAGATTTTTGTTATGTATTCTATCAACATTAACAACCATATCAATTCTATCCATTAACGGTCCAGAAAGCTTTCTTTGGTAATTAAGAATTTGGGTGGATGAACAAGTGCATTCTTTTGTTGCATCTCCATAAAAACCACAGGGGCAGGGATTCATTGTCGCAATAAGCATAAAATTTGCAGGATAAGAGCTTTTTCGATTTGTACGAGTTATGGTTATTTTTCTGTCTTCTAACGGTTGTCGTAAGCTTTCGAGTATAGATTTAGGGAATTCTGGCATTTCATCTAAAAATAGAACACCATTGTGTGCTAGGCTAATCTCGCCAGGTAAAGCTTTCGAACCACCTCCAATTACGGAAACTTTACTTGCGGTATGATGTGGCGCACGAAAAGGTCTCGAAATTTTTGAATTAATTTCATCAACTAAACCGTGAATTTTTAAAACTTCTAATAACTCACTTTTCGAAAGCGGCGGTAATAGATTTAAAGCGGCTTGAGCAAGCATTGTTTTTCCTGTTCCTGGAGGGCCAGTTAATAGTATATTATGCCTTCCAGCTATCGCGATAGTTAGAGCTCTTTTTGCTTGTTCTTGACTAATAATATCATCGAGAATAATGCCATCGTTATTATCTTTAAAAGTGTTAATATTTTCTTCGTTTTTTATTATTTTTTCATTTTTAAGATGAAGAAAAATCTCTTTAAGATTTCTTGCACCAATTAATTTTACGCCATCTATTATAGAGCTTGTTTCTAAATTTTCAATAGGTAAGAAAATTTCTTTAATTCCGTGGCTTCGAAGTTTTTCGACAATATTGATAATACCTTTAATTGGTCTAAGATCTCCGTTTAGTGATAACTCGCCAACGAATGCACGGGATTTTAATTCGTGCTGCTTTAGCTGGTTTGAGAGCGTTAAAATCGAAATTGCAATAGGTAGGTCGAAAAAAGTTCCGTCTTTTGGGATTTCTGCAGGTGCTAAATTGATGATAATTTTCTTAGCAGGGAAATCCAACATTGAGTTTTTGATTGCGCTTCGAACTCGCTCTTTCGCTTCATCAATTGCTTTATTTCCCATTCCAACAATTTGTAGGCTTGGTAATCCTTTCGAAGAATCTCCTTCCACCTCAATAATCTCTGCTTCGTAGCCAATTGGTGCGGCTGATATAACTTTACTCACCATAATGTAATAATTTTATCATAAGCATTTAAAAATCTCAATTTTATGATATAATGTAAATATGTTGGGGCTGAATTAGCTTTAGACAAGAGGAATTTAACAGTTTGGCTTGCAAGTCGTTTACTGCGTAAAGTATTAAATAAATGCAAAAAACTTTGCAGCTAAAGTTGTAGCATTCTTTGCTCCAGCTTCAGCACCAGTTGCTGCTTAATTTATTGGCAACCATTTTTCGAAATGGGGCAGTGCGTATTTCGAAAAGTGTCATATTTTTTCACTGATAGCTTAAAATTTTCGCGATAAATTTTAAGTGAGATTTTTTTCGCAACTTTTAATATATTTTTGTTGATTTTTTTAAGTATTAAATTTTAACCAAAATTAACTAAACTTGTAGAAGGCTAAAATGTTACCTTTTGGACCCGAGGGCAGTTCTCGGCAGCTCCACCAAAAATATTCTTAAGAGCATCTTTTATACAAGATGTTTTTTATTTTTTGAAAAATAAAAATGAGCGACTGCGAGGAACGCTCATTTTATAAATAGTAATGTGGAGTTTTTGATTTTTAATTTTAGAGTTTTATGTGAACTGCGGAATTCACTTGAAATAATTTTTATTTTTGGCTCATGTATAAACTTTTTATTCATAAGCTACCTCTATAATAATCTAAAATAAGCATAAAGTCAATACTTTTTTAGACTTTTTTGTATAATTTTTTTGTTCATTAAAATTAACAGATTTAAACGTGTTAAAAGTACAACAAAACTCATTTTATTATGCTTATGGTATTGACTTTTTGAAATTGTTGTGATACAATTTAAATAGCTTTGAAAGAAATAAAAAGCAAAAATAAAAAATAGTTATCGTACATTCCACCAAGCACATTAGAAATTTTAAAATTTAATAATTTTGAGTTGTCCGTTAGACTTTTTGCGGAGTTTGAACGGCGATTTGAAATTAAGGTTTATAAAATCGTCATTGGATTTTTAACTTATTTTCGAAACGCCAAAAAGCTCCGCAAAAAAGTCTCAATTCCTTATAGGTAAGGTATAACCTTGGACGGTACTAGGCATACTAGAGGACAAGTTCACGCGCACGTCTCAATTCCTTATAGGTAAGGTATAACAGATTACCTTGATGAGAGAGATTATTCAACAAAAGTCTCTCCAACCGATACAATCACTCTCAATCCCGGGGAGAAAAGAACTTTGATCCCCAAGGAGATTGAGGGGTATAAATCTCTCTCTAGCCCTAGGTGGATTAATTATGAACTCGTTGAATTTGGGGCAGCTTCAGGATTTAGCTTCATTTATAAAAAGGTGGATCAGCCAGATCCAAACCCAACTCCACAGCCTAGCCCTAATCCTACACCAGACCCAACTCCACAGCCTAGCCCTAATCCTACGCCAGACCCAACTCCGCAACCAAAGCCAGAGCCAGAACCACAGCCTGACCCTAAACCAGCGCCACAACCTGGCGACGATAATAAGGGTGGACAAGCTAAACCTGGCGACAACGGCAAAGGTGACGGCAAGGCCGAAAATCCAGCAGATAACCAAAAACCTGCGGATAAAGGCGCCGCAAAACAGCCAGAAGGTGAAAAACCTACTGACAACAGCAAAGCTCCAGACCAAAGCAAGAAGTCTGAAACTGTGAAGCCTAAAGCGACCGAAGACAAAAAAGAAGAGACTAAAAACAAACTCCCAAATACTGGCGAAGGATTAGGGCTAG
>CALHWG010000025.1 GCA_938036745.1 uncultured bacterium | reverse complement strand
CGAGACCGTTGATAACTCTATTGACGAAGCAATTGCTGGCTACGGTACAAAAGTTATTGTGCGAATTTTAGATGATGGTGGAATTAATATTACAGATGATGGGCGTGGTATTCCTGTTGATATTCATCCAAAAACTGGAAAAAGCACACTTGAAACTGTTTTAACTGTTCTTCACGCTGGTGGAAAATTCGGTGGCGGCGGATATAAAGTTTCATCTGGTCTGCATGGTGTGGGTTCAAGTGTTGTGAATGCTCTTTCAACAAAAATGATTGCTGAAGTTGTCAAAAAAGGCCAACTTTATCGGATTGAATTTGAGCGAGGTGTTCCAACTACTGAGCTTAAGAAGCTTGGTAAAACTGACCGCGAAGATGGAACAAGTATAACTTTTTATCCAGACCCAACAATTTTTAAAGAAACTGTAACTTTTGATTATAAATGGGTTGTTAATTATCTCCGTCATCAATCATATCTAACAAAAGGAATTTATACTCAAGTTGATGATGAACGAACTGGTGAGCGACAAGCTTTCTATTTCGAAGGAGGGATTCAGAGCTACGTTAAAAGTTTAAATGTTGGTAAAGAAGTTCTTTCTGAGCAACCATTCTATGTTGAGAAACAAGTTGAAGATTCAATGGTTGAAGTAGCGATTCAATATAACGATAGCTATAATGAGAACGTTCGTGCTTTTGCAAACAATGTGATTAACCCAGATGGTGGAACTCATGTTGTTGGTTTTCGAAGTTCTTTAACTCAAACAATTAACGAATATGCTCGTAAGAATAATCTTTTAAAAGAGAAGGAAGAAAACCTTTCTGGTGATGATATTCGTGAGGGCTTAACTGCGATTATCTTAGTAAAATTACCAGATCCGCAATTTGAAGGGCAAACTAAAAACAAGCTTGGTAATCCAGAGGTTCGCCGGTATGTTCAGCAAGTAATGAATGAGTATTTTGGCTACTATCTTGATGAAAATCCAGCTGTCGCTAAAAAAATTGTGAACAAAGCTCTCCTTGCAGCTCGGGCTCGAAAAGCAGCTCGTGCAGCTCGCGAAAACGTGATTCGAAAGGGTGTTTTGGACGGTTTGAATCTACCAGGAAAGCTTGCAGATTGTTCTTCGAAAAAACCAGAGGAATGCGAACTTTATATTGTTGAGGGAGATTCAGCGGGCGGTTCGGCTAAAAACGGCCGTGATGCTCGAACGCAAGCAATTTTGCCACTTCGAGGTAAAGTTTTAAATACAGAGCGTGCACGCCTTGATAAAATGCTTGCAAATAATGAGATTGTTTCGTTAATTAAAGGAATGGGTGTTGGAATTGGAGAACAATTCGATATTTCTGGTTTGCGATATCACCGAATCATTATTATGACCGATGCCGATGTTGATGGAAGCCATATCGCAACGCTTTTAATGACTTTCTTTTTCCGATATATGCGTGAAGTTGTTGAAGGTGGACACATCTATCTTGCGAAACCTCCGCTATTCTTATTAAAGGGTTCAGGAAATAAACACTATTATGTTTATAGCGACGAAGAACGTGACGCAAAGATTAAGGAATTGATCGAAGAGCGAAAAGCCCGTGGAACACAAATTAATCCAGAAGATAATGAGATCAAACAGGCTGGTCTAACGGGAATTCAGCGATATAAAGGTCTTGGTGAGATGGATGCAACACAACTCTGGGAAACAACAATGAATCCAGAAAATCGTGTCTTAATTCAATTAAAGCTTGAAGATGCTGAACGCGCAGATGCAATTTTCACGAAGTTGATGGGAAGTGAAGTTTCAATGCGAAAGAGCTTCATTCAGACAAATGCGAAATATGTTAACCTTGAAGAATTGGATGTTTAATTATGGAAGATGAAAATAAAAAACCTCTTGAAGGTGAAATTATCGAACAACAAAATCATTCGAAAGTTTTAGAATATCGCACAGTTGAAGATGTGATGGAAGATTCATTTCTTCGTTATTCAATGTCTGTTATTATTGACCGTGCATTGCCTGATGTTCGAGACGGCATGAAGCCGGTCCATCGCCGTGTTCTTTATACAATGGGCGAAATGGGTGTTCGACCGGGCTCTTCATTTAAGAAGTCTGCGCGTATAGTTGGTGATGTAATGGGTAAATATCACCCACACGGTGACAGCTCTATTTATGATTCGATGGTCCGTTTGGCGCAAGACTGGGTAATGCGATATCCTCTTGTTGAGGGTCAAGGAAACTTCGGTTCAATGGATGGCGATCCTGCAGCCGCTATGCGTTATACTGAAGCAAGGCTTGGCCGAATTGGTGATATTTTACTAAACGATCTTGATAAAGATACGGTTGATTTTCGGCCAAACTATGATGGATCTGAAAGCGAGCCTTCAGTTCTTCCGGCTAAATTGCCAAACCTTCTCTTGAACGGTCAAATGGGTATTGCAGTTGGTATGGCAACAAGTATTCCAACGCATAATTTGAGTGAAATTGTTGATGCAACTGTTGAGCTAATCAGCAATCCAGAAGCCAAGCTTGAAGATTTAATGAAATATGTTAAAGGTCCAGATTTCCCAACAGGTGCGGTAGTTTATGGTGGAGCTTCAATGATTCAGGCTTATCGAACTGGTCGCGGGAGTGTTACTATGCGTGCAGTTGCTGAAATTGTTGAAACTAAACGTGGCCGCCATCAAATTGTAGTTTCAGAAATTCCATATAATGTTAATAAGGCTTCGTTGATCGAGAAGATTGCAGATCTAGTTAAAGAAAAGAAAATTACAACAATTGCCGACCTTCGTGATGAATCTGCGCGCGGAACAGTTAAGATTGTGATTGATCTCAAGAAGGATGCGTATCCAAAGAAAGTTCTCAACCAGCTTTATAAATTAACTCCACTTCAATCAAACTTCCATTATAATATGCTTGCTTTGGTTGATGGTGTTCAGCCGCGAGTGCTTGGCTTAAAAGAAATGCTTGATGAATTCGTAAAGCATCGCCGAAATGTTGTGCGTCGCCGAACAGAATTCGAACTTAAAAAAGCAAAAGCTCGTGCACATATTTTAGAAGGTTTGAAGATTGCGCTTGATCATATTGATGAAGTTATTGCAACGATTCGAGCTTCGAAAACTACAGATATTGCCGAAAAGGCTTTGCGTGAAAAATTCGGATTAACTGAAATTCAAGCAAAAGCAATTCTTGCGATGCAACTTCGCCGATTGACTGGATTGGAGCGCGAAGCGATCGAGGCTGAGCTTGCTGCTCTCTTGAAACTTATTGGCGAGCTTGAGGCAATTCTTGCTGATGAGAATGAAATTCTTCGAATTATTAAAGATGAGCTTCTCGAAATGAAAGAAAAATATGGCGATGAGCGTAAAACCAAGATTATTAATCATGAGCTTGGTAAATTCTCAGATGAAGAACTTATTCCTGAGGAAGAAAGTGTGATTCTTCTAACTAGTGAAAACTATATTAAGCGAACTCTACTTGCAGATTATCGTCGCCAAAATCGTGGTGGAAAAGGTAAGCGTGGAATGACAACAAAAGATCAAGATATTATTGATCAATTAATTCCAGCAAGTACGCATGATTGGTTACTGTTCTTTACGAATAAAGGTCGAGTATTTAGGCTTAAGGCTTATGAAGTTCCTGCTGCAAGCCTTCAAGCTAAAGGCGTGGCTGCGGTAAATCTACTACAACTCCAACCTGAAGAGAAAATTACATCAATTATTAAACTTGAACAAAATAGTAGTACAGAAGATTATCTCTTTATGGCTACTGTAAAGGGTACTGTAAAAAAGACAGCACTTAAGGATTTTGCGAATATTCGAACAAATGGTTTGAATGCAATTAATCTTGATGAAGGTGATGAACTTCGTTGGATTCAAAAAACTGATCAATAAT
>CALHWG010000024.1 GCA_938036745.1 uncultured bacterium | reverse complement strand
AATCATAAACTCGATCAATATCACCTTTTGTCTTTTTTAATTTTTTATGAAGCGAATAAACACTTTTTACGCGGCCAGAAATTTCAAAATCCAAACCAGCCTTTTTCAATTCTTGCTCAACTTCTTCTCGAACTTTCCCTAGTTTTCGTGTACTTTTACCAAGGCGCTTTCGAATTTCATTTTCAAGCCGTTTATATTCTTTTGGGTTTAAATACAAAAAAGCTTGCTCTTCCATCTGCATTCGAACTCGCCCCATTCCCAAGCGATCAGCAATTCTTGCAAAAACATCCAAAGTTTCACGAGCGATTTTTTTCTGTTTTTCGGGCGACATATATTGCAAAGTTTGAACATTATGTAGTCTATCAGCCAATTTAATAATCACCACTCGCACATCTTGCCCAACAGCAATCAATAATTTCGAAAGGTTGTCTTTAGTTTGAGGTAAATAGGTTTCAAGATTCCCCATTCCAGCACGAGCTTTACCAACTTTAGTTACACCGTCAACCAAAAACGCGATATCGTCATCAAAATTTTCAGCAATTTCATCAAGGGGAGTTTCAGTATCTTCAACAACATCATGCAAAACACCAGCAACAACCGTATCAATATCCATCCCCCATTCAACTAAAAAGCTAGCCACTTTTAATGGGTGTGTTATATATTCTTCACCAGATTTTCGCATTTGGCCTTTATGTTTTTCGGTAGCAAATTCAATAGCCTTTTCTAGTCTTTTTATATCTTCCGCCGAATAAAACGGTTTTGCAATTCTCAAGAGTTCAGCCTTTTCCATATATTAATTATACATAAATTTCCAGAAAAATCAATTCTCACATTTGACTTTTATATTTTAATATATTAAAATATATTTCTAAAAGTACCTTACAAGGAGGATATAGCGATGAAAGATGATACTATCCGAAATTTAGAATTTTTATCTTGCGTTAATCCAAGATCAGCAGATAAGATCCGTCAAACGATAAGCTTATTAGTCAAAGAAGAAAAAGAATACAGAGATAAAATAAAAAGAATATCTATGTTTCATAAATTCTTCTTTCATAAAACTTCAATGGGGCATAAAAGTAATTTTGCTATTAGGCAGAGAAATTTACCTAAGCCAGCCCTAGAGGAAAATCCAGTAAAATTTCCAGAAGATCTATCAGATTACTTATTGAAAAGGATAGACTTACTCTATGGTGGAAAAATTGAAAAGCCAAAAGAAAATTTCGAGGTAGCTAAAAAGAAGTTACCGTTTTGGATTTTAGAGAATGAAGCGATGATATTGTCAAACGTCAAGATAGTTCTTCTTAGTCGCAACGACGGTGGGACGCATGCCAAAGATTTTATCAGCCTTTTTGCCCCAGGATCAAAATTAATTGATTCAGGTAAAAGTCGCCATGGTGAGAAATTTGCAACGCTAGCAAATAAAGGCGATGTAGATTTTGGAATTGTAGATTTGCGAAGAGTGAATCACCCAGAATATCACAAGCAAAAAAAATTGCTGAAAAAAATAGGAGGCAAGATAATAATAATACATCCTAATCAATCTCTTAGAGTAGCCCTCAAAGAGATAAAAGAACGAATTCAATAATCATCCAATTGGGTGATTTTTCTTATTGCAAAATAAAATCAAAATCGAGCCCGTAAGCCCGATTTAAATTAATGTTTATTTCTTATTCCAGCGTGCAATCGATTCTGCAATAACTTCTTTAGCTTCTTCCGCATCGCCGAATTTTTCAACTTTTGTTGTGCCAGCTTTTTTCAAATCTTTGTAGTGATTAAAGTGAAATTCAATCTGTTTAATAAGCTGCTCTGGTAAATCAGACAAAGTTTTGTAGGCATTCCCAGTATCACGGTCATCAGCAGGCACGGCAATAATTTTGTCGTCAACTTCTCCATCATCAACGAATTTCATTACACCCAAGATTCGAGCTTCCAAGAAAATTCCAGTTGTAAGTGGATCATTTGTAATAAGTAAAACATCAAGCTCATCGCCATCTTCATCCAAAGTTTGCGGAATAAAACCATAATTAGTTGGCTTCGCAAAAGCTTTTGGCTCTATACGATCAAGTTGCATTACAGCCAAATCACGATTCCATTCAATTTTATGAGTTGAGCCAGTTGGAATTTCCACTACAACATTAATAATTCCATTTTTATAATCACCAGGAGTTAAAATTTTATTAAAATCTGCCATATTTTCCTTTCTTTTATTCTTTAATTTTAGCAAAAAAACTTTAAAAGTTCAACCGCTAATCACGATTAGCAAGCTTAACTAAACTGTCTTCTACTGTTTTTTGAGTTCGATGACGAGTTTGAGTTTTAGTTTTAGCTTTTAAATTCTGCTTAATATTTTTTGATTTTTTAGAAGATTCTTTCGATTTTTTTTCGCCTGTTACATTTTTTAAAACTGGCGCTCGCCCTTTACTCTTTTGAGTCTCAACTTTCGAAACCTTAACACCAGCAGGTCGCGCAAACATCATTTTTCCCGCAGCAGTTTGAAGTGAACGAATAAATTCAACTTCACTAATTGTACCGATCAATCCTTCGCCGTTCTCAACTACAACCATCGTACCATCTGGTAAATGCCCAATTCCTTGTTTTTTCTCATTACCTTTTTGAGTAATTTCAAGCATAATTTTTTCGCCTGGTAAATAATCTGCACGAACCGACTGCACTAGCTCATTAATATTTAAAACTTCGATTCCTTCAACTTTTGCAACTTTATTCAAGTTGTAATCTGCCGTTAAGATATCGGCATTCATTTTTTTGGCTAGCGAAATCAAACGATTATCTACCCCTTCTGCCGCAGAATTTCCATCCGCCAAAATGCTTACAGTTATTTTTTCTTCATTTTGAAGAGCCGAAATAATATCCAAGCCATATCTTGCACGAACTCGTTTTTCGTCATCGCCACCATCCGCCAAAATTTGAAGCTCACCAACTACACTCCGCGGAATCAGAATATCAAAATTAATAAATCCAGTTCTTGCTACTGCTAAAAATCGGCCATCAATTAAAATTGATGTGTCAACTAGTACTTGTTTTTTTGTTTTCGAAATCAACGGTTTATCATTTTTCGAATCAAACCAAATTCCACAAACAATAAATAAAATTAAAAATAGTAAAAATGTTTCCATACTTTCCTTTATTGTAAATATTTAATTAAAGCTTCTCGCAAATCACGAACAGATGTCACAATGCTATCTTTCGAAGAATTTTTTGGAGCAAGAACATTATTAAATCCAAGTTTCTTTGCTTCAGAGATTCTTCTTTCAGCTTGAATCACTGTTCGAATTTCACCGCCCAAGCCAACTTCACCAAAAACTACTACACCGTCAGAGAGTTTTCGCTTTGCGGCCGCCGAAGCGATCGCCATCGTAACAGCCAAGTCGGCCGCTCGGTCATCAAGTTTTAACCCACCGACCACATTTATGTGAATATCTTTATCACTTAAATCAAGTCTAGTTCGTCGCTGAAGAACTGCGATCAATAAATTGAGGCGATTTATATCAAACCCACTTGCCGCCCGTTTTGGATACCCAAAATTTGAGGTTGTTACTAAAGACTGAATCTCAACCAAAATCGGGCGAGTTCCTTCTAGAGTCGCCATAATTATCGAGCCATCCGTATTTTGGCGCTCAGCTAAAAGTGCCGCCGAAGGATTTTCGACAATTTTCAAACCATTATCAACCATTTCGAAAATCGCCGCCTCGCTAGTTGAACCATAGCGATTTTTTACCACCCGCACAACTTTAAAGCCACCATATCGGTCGCCTTCGAAATTTAAAACTACATCAACTAGATGTTCAAGTGTTTTTGGCCCAGCGATTGAACCTTCTTTTGTAATATGGCCAACCAAAATAACAGCCGTTCCAGAACTTTTTGCTGCTTGAATTATTAAATTAGAAGAATTCGTAATTTGCGAAACCGTTCCCGGTGCGCTCGAAATTTCTTCCATCGCCAAAGTCTGAATCGAATCAATAATCACTAAATCAAAACCACCCTCACGAATTGTTGCTGAAATATCATTAGCCGAAGTTGAGGCGGCAAATTTAAGATTTTTAGCTTTAGAAGCACCAAGCCTTTTTGCGCGTAATGCTACTTGCTCTGCCGATTCTTCGCCTGAAACATACAAAACATTTTTCGAACTAGCAATAAAAGCTGAGATCTGCATTAAAAGCGTAGATTTTCCGATTCCGGGCTGCCCTGCAATCAAAAGCACTCCTGCTGGCAAAATTCCACCACCCAAAACAATATCAAGATCTCTTATACCGCTCGAGATCCTTTCTTGTTTTTTTTCAGAAACAACTTCATTCAAATCTTGCACGTTCAAAATACGACCAGTTTTCGCACTTTTACTGATTGCATTTTTTCCTAAAGCTTCTTCAACTTGCTCAACCAAGGTATTCCAATGGCCACAGTTTTCACATTTTCCCGACCATTTAGGATAAGAAGCTCCACAATTTTGACATACAAATTTTGTTTTTAACTTCGCCACAACTAATATTTTATCACAATAAATCTTTTTTGAAAACTATAAACTTGGTGAATTTAAATTTGAATTTATACTTTTATAGAGTTCATTTTGCTGGACCGAAACTTCATTAAGTTCATTAATTTTCGAATTGTAACTATTCACTAAATTATTAATTTTCAACCTTGAATTTTCAAGATTTCGAATTCTTTGCAATAATTTTGCACGGTCAGCGTTAAATTCTGCCTGAGTTTCATACTTTCCAGTTTTAGCATCATTATTAAACTCAGCAATATCTTCCTCCAATTCTTTAGAATCTTCAGAGTATTTTTTTGTAGATTGTTCAATTTCTGGCTTCATTTTTTTGAGCTCCGTAATCAAAGCTTCTGCTCGGTTCTTTAAGTCTTTAAAGTTTTTATTATAACTTTGATAGATCTGAGCGATTTCCCTACGATTTTTAAAAAACTTAGCATAATGTTCTTCGAGCTCTTTCGAAATTTCCAGCTGCTCCGTGCCGATTAAAGAATGAAGCTCGTTGATTCGCTCACCAGGCTCAGTCCGATCATAAGACTGCATCAACTTTTCGAAATCCGCATCTTTAACCCTCTCATACTCAGCATTAAGTAGTTTACCAATCTTATCTCGTTCACTCAAGCTCATTCGCTCCCAAATTGCATGCAAAAGCTCGTGAGCGGCCGTTACTTCTTTTATACCATCAAGTTTTGAGTTTTTCACATCATAAAGATGAATTCTACCCAACTTATAACACCCCAAAATCGCTGAATCTTCTTCACGATTTTTGCAATTTCTATTAAATTCCTCTGAATCTTCAACCTTTGGATTAGAGGCGTAAAAAATTGTCTTAGCATTAGTGGTTGGTTTAATTTTATTTTCTATTTTTAAAATTTCAGGATCCGGCTTATAATTTTGTGCCGCAAAATAATCACGAATCCCGCGTTGGTTAGATAGCACAAAAAATGCTGCGCTACCAAGAATAGCAATAACAACTAAAGTTCGAGCTACCTTCCAAAAAGTTTTCTGTTGAAAAATCATATCATAACCATTATAATATTTTTATGAGAAAAAAGCAAAGTATTTTTCGAAGAAGGAGAATTTTTGGTTTATTTTTTATAGCCACGATTGCAATTACAGCAATTTTAGCAAATCCAGATTTTTGGCAAATTTCAAAACCGAATTCAAATAAAAAATCAGATTTTCAAAC
>CALHWG010000023.1 GCA_938036745.1 uncultured bacterium | reverse complement strand
CGAAAGAAGATTATGAAGTTGATGAAAAACGCCGAAGCGTAGCTTTGACTGAGTCTGGAATTGACAAAATCGAAAAACTTCTCAATATGAAGAATCTTTACACGCCAGAACATTCGCGTGCAGTTTACCATGTTGAGCAAGCTTTGCGTGCTGAAACTCTCTTCAAACGTGACAAAGATTATGTTGTGACAAATGATGGTGAGGTGATTATTGTTGATGAGCACACTGGTCGTTTAATGAATGGTCGTCGATATAATGAAGGTTTACACCAAGCTATTGAAGCCAAAGAAAAAGTACCGGTTCTTCAAGAATCAATGACTTTAGCAACAATTTCGTTTCAGAATTTCTTCCGCCTTTATAATAAACTTTCTGGTATGACCGGAACTGCTTTCACTGAGGCCGAAGAATTTCAGCAAATTTATTCTTTAGAAGTTGTGCAAATTCCTTCAAATAAACCAGTTATTCGTGATGATAAAGAAGACTTAATTTTTAAAACTGAAAAAGCGAAACTTAAAGCTGTTGCAGAAGCAATTAAAGAATATCACGCGCAAGGTCGCCCAGTTTTGGTTGGTTCAGGTTCAATTGAGAAGAATGAACAAATTGCAAAATATCTTGATCAAGAAGGAATTAAATATAACCTTTTGAATGCTAAAAATAACGAACATGAAGCCGCAATTGTGGCGCGTGCTGGAGAAAAAGGCGCAATTACGCTCGCAACGAATATTGCTGGTCGTGGAACCGATATTAAGCTTGGCAAAGGTGTAAAAGAATTGGGCGGATTGGTTGTGATTGGTTCAGAGCGTCATGAATCTCGCCGAATTGATAATCAGTTCCGTGGCCGTGGTGGTCGTCAGGGCGACCCTGGTGAAACGCAATTTTATGTTTCAACCGAAGATGATTTGATGCGAATTTTCCAAGGTGAACGAATCGCAATGTTGATGGATAGACTTGGTGTACCAGAAGATATGCCAATTCAACACAAATCTGTTTCGAAAACTCTTGAGAACGCTCAAAAACGTGTTGAAGGCTTTAATTTTGATACGCGTAAAAATGTTGTTCAATATGACAACGTAATTAACCGTCACCGAAAAGTTGTCTACACAATGCGCCGAAAAATTCTTGAAGGAGAAGATATTACAGATGAAATCAAGGCTTTGTTTATTTCTAAAGCAGAAGAACTCGCTGAACTTCCTTCGAAAAATAACGAAAAATTCGTTTCGAATTTTACTGAAATCTTCCCGATCGAAGAAGAAAAAGTTGAAGCACTTGGTCGAATTTCGAACGATAAAAAACGTATCAAATTAGCAAAACATATTGCCGAAGAACTTTACCAAGATAAAGAATATGAAATCGGTAAAGAAGTGTTCCAAAAAGTTGAACGTGAAGTTTATATGCAAATTCTTGATACACTTTGGATGAACCATCTTGAAAATATGAATTTCTTGCGCGAAGGAATTCATTGGCGAAGTGTTGGTCAGCGTGATCCATTGGTTGAATATCGTGCTGAATCGCAAAAATTGTTTGATGGTTTGCAAAATACTTTGCGCGATGAAACGATTCGAATTTTAACTCGAATTACACCTAATGATGCTGCTGTTCGCCAAGAAGAAGATCATGATACTGAGCTCACTCGCCTTGCTGAAAATTCAGTTGAGAAGGGTGTTAATGAAGTTCAATCTGGTGAAAAAAACCGAGATGAAGACTTTTCGAAAGCTAAAAAGGCATCTTCGAAAAATAGTGAAAATGCCAAGAAAAATAACGCACGGAAAGCCAAAAAAGCTCAACGCCAAAACAAGAAGAAGGGTCGTAAATAAATGCGGCACACCGTTGAAGAAGTACGTCTGAAAAATGGCGTGCGTGGCCTTCTTGTAAATGTTCCAGACGCAACGGTGATGAGTTTTCAATTTCAGTTTCGGGCTGGTTCACGTTATACGAAAAGTCCAAAAATTTATGAAACCGCTCATATTATGGAACATATGGCTTTTGGCGCGAATGCAAAATTTGCAAGCGAGCATGAATTTGAAGCTGAATTCACTAAAAATGGCGCCTATCACAACGCTTCCACTTCAGATATGAGTATGAACTATGTGGCGGATTGTGCCGATTTTGAGTGGGATAGGATTTTTGAACTTCAACTCCTATCAATTAGTCAGCCCAAATTTAATGAATTTGAGTTTAAGGCTGAAAAGGGAAACGTTCGAAATGAGCTTACAGGCTATTTGAATAATAATGCGCGCCTTCTTTGGCCAAAAATTCAGCAGGAATTTGGTGAAAAGGTTTTAACTTATGAAGAGCGGCTTAAAACGATTGATAATATTACGCTTGAAGATATTTGCGAGCATCATAAACGCACACACACAACCGATAATCTACGTTTTGTGATTGCTGGAAAAATCACACCAACTCGCAAAAATAAAATTATTGAAGGCTTTGAAAACTTACCGCTTGAAAGAGGTGAGCGTTTCGAAATTATTACTGATGAAATGAAAAAACCGAAAGAGCCAATTTTTATTCATCGCCCAGATTTGAAAAACATAAGTTTTGGTATTTCACTTTTGCTTCCACGAAAACTTACAACATCTGAGATGGACGCAATGCACGCTTTGAACCATATTTTAACTGGCACAATGCACGCTCGAATCCTTGGCCAAGCTCGCAAACGCGGTTTAACCTATGGTATTTATTCTGGCGCTTCACGTGGCCCAAAAGATTCTTCTTGGGATTTCGAAGGGCAGACTAATTATGGAACCGCTAAAGAGCTTTTTGAATTAATTGTTTCAGAGCTCAAAAAGGTTCTAAATGAAGAAATTACCGAAGAAGAGCTTGACGCTATGAAGAGCTATTCTCTTGGCTCGTTTCAAATGGGCGGGCAAACGGTAGCTTCAACGGCAGGATTCTATGCTTCTCGATATTTTTGGGATGGACATCTTCGAGATTATAAATCTCAGCCAAAATTTATTAAGCAGATTTCTCGCGAGCAAATTTTTAAAGTTGCGAAAGAATTTATTGATGCAAATACTTGGATTTTAGGTGCAGTTTCTGGCGGTGAAAAATCACAAATTCAAGAATTGAACCAGGAATTTTCTAAAATATTCGAAAAATAATCGCTTCAAGGCGGTTATTTTTTATGCTTAAAATGTGCTATAATGGTTTTATATGGATTTTGATGAATTCGAAGAGTTGTTAAATTTTGAAATAAAAAAACCTCAACCGCACGAGGTAATTTATAGCGTTTCAGATTTTGTTGCAACTAGCAATGATATTTTCGAAAAGAGTTTTCCGAGCGTTCTGATTGAAGGTGAAATTTCAAGCTTTAAGGTGAATCACAACAAGTTCGTTTTTTTTGATTTGAAAGATGAAGACTCGGTTCTTGGTTGCTTTATGACGGTTTGGCAAATGCGATTTCCGCTCGAAGATGGAATGAAAGTTGTTGTGCAAGCAAAGCCAAAACTCACAAATTGGGGAAAATTCAGCCTAACAATTGAGAAAATCATACCAAAAGGTGAAGGGAGCCTCAAAAAATCTTTCGAAATTTTAAAGGAAAAGTTAACAAAAGAGGGCTTATTTGATGAAAGCCGCAAACGTGAAATTCCGCGAAATCCTCAAAAAATTGCGGTGATTTCGAGCATTCAGGCGGCGGGTTATGCTGACTTTATTAAGATTATTAATGAGCGTTGGGGTGGGTTAGAAATTACTGTTGCGCATACGCAGGTGCAGGGAATTTCTGCGAGCGACCAGATTATTCGAGCAATTGATTTTTTCAATTCGCAAAGTGAATTGCCAGATGTGATTACTATTATTCGCGGTGGTGGAAGTGCCGATGATTTGGCGGTTTTTAATGATGAAAAATTAGTTCGTGCGGCAGACAGAATTCGATAATGTATCACATACATAAAAGATAATCCTCTATGGCAAAATCAGTCATGGAGGATTTTTTGTATTCAAAGATTATCATTCAAAGAACTTAAAATAAACAGGAAATCAGAGCAAGAAAAGCAAAAAACATGCAATAGCGGTTGGCTATCTAAATGAAAAATGGTATATTTGTGCACCAATAATAGAGCAATGAACAACATTAACGTAATGAATCACGCAGCAGACAATATTCGTATTCTTGCTGTAGCAATGGTAGAAAAGGCGCATTCTGGACATCCTGGTGGTGCGATGGGTGGCGCAGATTTTATCAATGTCCTTTTTTCTGAATATTTAGTTTATGACCCTCAAGACCCAGCATGGACTGGGCGTGACAGATTTTTCTTAGATCCGGGTCACATGAGTCCAATGCTTTATGCAGCATTGGCCTTGCGCGGTTATTTTTCTTTGGACGAACTTCAAGCCTTTCGGCAATGGGGTTCTGTTACACCAGGACATCCCGAAGTTGATGTTTTACGTGGCATTGAAAACACCTCTGGCCCATTAGGGCAGGGACATGCGTTAGCTGCCGGAGCCGCCGTAGCCGAGAAGAGTTTTTTGCATTCGCTTAGCGTCGCTATTTAGATTATGAACGGGATAGGCAGGGGCGATTTTTAGCGTTTCCCGCTCCGCCATTTCGCAGGAGATAAGCCCCTTTGCTAGCTCGATACGTATTTTTAAAATTTCTTTGATTTGATCGTTTGTGTAGCGATTTGACTTGCTTGAATTTTCTTTTTGCATGATTATAAAATGCCTTAAAATTTAAAAACCGAGATCCAAAAGCAGATATTTGTCGTCAAATTTTGCTTTGCGTTTTGTCTGTTTTTATGATCTTGTCGGTTTGTGTAATTTTTATACCGCTTACTTCTCGCAATCTTTTGCTGTTAGCTTTATTCGGCCAAAAAGCGACCCGCTTGGCAGACTGTAGTCCATTATGATACTTTTTGCCCTTTGTAATAGCGCAAGAGTATCTTCGTCGAGGCAAAATTCTTCCACTAAAATCTCTTTCATGGCAGATAAAAAATCTTTTTTATTTTCTCCTGAAATAGCTTCCCAGTTTATATCTTGTGATTCTTCAAAAATATATTTGTAAGTGAGTACGTCGTTTTCACAGCTTATATCGGCAATTTTTACGCCATCATAATCAGCTTGATTTAATGTAGATTTTGCGCCGATAACGGCTAGTCTTAGATACGGACTGCACTCCGCGCCAGCCAGAGCTAGCGCAAGAGTGCAAACGAGACAAATTTTTCTCATCTTTTCGGCGTTACTAACATATTGACGTAGCGGCCTTCTAGTAGCGGCTCTTTATCGCGGTCGGAGACGTCTTTTACCATCTCCCAGACTTTTTGTAGCATCGCGACGCCGGCTTCAGGGTTGCTCATCTCGCGGCCTTTTAGAAATACGCGAAATTTGACGTGTTTGCCGTCCTCTAGAAACTCAAGCGCATGCTTGACTTTGTAGTTGATGTCGTTTTGAGCGATTTTGACGGAGAGTTTGATCTCTTTTACTTCGATCGTTTTTTGCTTTTTCTTGGCCTCTTTTTGCTTTTTTTCCTGCTGGTAGCGGAATTTGCCGTAGTCCATTATCTTGCAAACGGGAGGTTTTGCATCAGGCGCGATTAGCACCAGATCAAGTCCCATTTTCTCGGCGATTTTCAAGGCCTCTACTCTTGGGATGACGCCGTATGCGGTGCCGTCGTCTCCCACGCATCTCACTTCGCTCGCTCTGATATCTTCGTTGAGCAACACTTCGTTTTCTTTAGCCAATTAGTTTTTTCCTTTAAGTTGAAATTTGTTGATTATATCCAAAAATATTGTGTTTTTATTGTATTTTTCGTAGAAATTTATTGCACCGTGACAATTTTTGCAGATTTTGGTAAAAGCCAGGCTTAGCATAAAGCCGCGCCTAGCTCAAATTTGACGGATTTTGGTCCGTATTTCAAAAAGTTACCTCGGCGAGTTTTGATTTTAGCAGCTCGACGAATTCATCCAGCTTCATATCTTTTTGCTCTCTAGTCGTGCGGTCGCGCAGAGCGATGGCGCTATTTGCCACTTCGTTGTCGCCAAGTACGGCAATCATCGGCACGCGTTGTTTTTCTGCGGTACGGATGCGTTTGTTTAGACTCTCGTTTTTGCTCGCGATCTCGCTATCCACGCCGATTTTGCGAAGCTCTTTGGCGACGGTTTTAGCGTAGTCTAGGTGCGCATCACTGATCGGCACGATGACTACTTGTGTCGGAGCGACGAAAAACGGTAGCTCGCCGCCGGTGTGCTCGATTAAGATGCCGATAAATCGCTCGAAGCTTCCCAGTAGTGCGCGGTGAAGCATAACCGGTTGCTGGCGCTCGTTATTTGCGTCGATGTAGCCAAGATCGAAGCGCTCAGGTAGGTTAAAATCCACCTGGATCGTGCCGCACTGCCATTTTCGTTTTAGTGCGTCAGTGATTTTGATGTCGATTTTTGGACCGTAGAATGCGCCGCCGCCCTCGTCGATACCGTATTTAAAGCCGTTTTCGTCAAGCGCTTCTTTTAGCGCTTTGGTCGCCGTTTCCCAAATTTCGTCCCCGCCGATCGCTTTTGCAGGCTTGGTCGAAATCTCCATCTCGTAGTGGAAGCCGAAATTTTCCATTATTTTGCCGGCAAATTTTAAAATTTCTAGGATATTTTCTTTGATTTGGCTCGGCATACAAAAGATGTGCGAGTCATCCTGGGCAAATTCGCGCACCCTGAAAAGTCCGTGCAAAACGCCGCTTTTTTCGTGGCGATGCACGACGCCGTATTCGAAAAATTTAAGCGGCAAATCGCGGTATGAGCGGATGTCGCTTTGATAGACCTTGATGTGGCCGACGCAGTTCATCGGCTTTATGCCGTATTCGGCCTCGTCGATCGTCGTAAAGTACATATTTTCTTTATAGTTTGCGTAGTGGCCGCTTCTTCTCCACACGTCAGCCTTTAAAAGCTCAGGACCACGCACTGGCTC
>CALHWG010000022.1 GCA_938036745.1 uncultured bacterium | reverse complement strand
AACTAAAGAATTACTCTAGCGGAATGCAAGTCCGTTTGGCTTTTTCGATTGCAATTAAAGCTCAGGGTGATATCCTGGTTTTAGATGAAGTTTTGGCGGTTGGTGATGAAGCTTTTCAACGAAAATGTGATGAATTCTTCTCAAAAATTAAAAAAGACAAGACTAAAACGGTTATTCTTGTGACACACTCTATGTCTTCTGTGCGTAGATATTGTAATAGGGCTATCATGATTCATCAAGGTGAAGTCGCTTCTCTTGGAAGTATCGATGAAGTTGTTGAAGCTTATACTCAATTAAATCTTGAAAAACTTGGAAAGAAAGAGTCTGAAACTCAAGAGGTCCTTGGCTTGAATGATGAACTAACCAAATTAAAGATTAATGCAATTAGTAAAAAAATCGTATCAAATAAAGAGAATTTTGAATTTGAGGTAGAGTATAATTATATAGGTAAGAAAAAAATCTTTCTTGCAGTAGCTATGTTTGATCAAACTCGTGGTGGAATTGTCTACGATTCGAGCCAAGTTTATGTTGATCGTGGCGACCAAAAGGTAAGGTTTTCAATTCCAATGGAATTATTTAATAGTAGTGAGTTTAAGCTTACTGCTTCAATTCGAGATGCTAATAAAAAATTGAGTGGTAATGAAAGCTTAATTGGCTTTACGAATGATGAAAATTCCTTAATTTTTAAGCTTTCAAACAAAAAAGAAATTTCAGATTATGCATTGCTCAATAGTGAGGTTTTTAGGGTTGAAAGGATTAAATAAGGTTAATCTTTAGAATAGAAGATATCTTTTAGGCTATTAAGTTTAAACAATTGATACATTTATCGAGGAGAAGAATAGTAAATGAAAAATCCGTTAGTTTCTGTAGTTTGCACGAGTTTTAATAAGGAAAAGTGGATTGCACAAGCGATTGAGAGCTTTTTGATGCAAGAAACCAATTTTGAGTTTGAGATTCTAATTATTGATGATGCTTCTACCGATATATCGCCTAAAATTATCCGAAAATTTGCAAATGAAAATTCCGAGAAGATTCGTTTTTTCGAAAATGAAAAAAATTTAGGGATTGCGAAAACTTGGAAAAAAATATGTGATAAAGCTCGAGGTAAATATATAGCTCGGTGTGACGGTGACGATTATTGGATTAAGAAAGATAAGCTACAAAAACAAGTCGATCTTCTCGAGAGTAATAAAGATTCAAAATGGTGTAATACTGAATTTCGAACCGAGAACGAAAAAGGTAAAATTCTTTTTAAAAAGTCTTTTGCTGAAAAGTTTGTAAAAATGCCCGAAGATTTTACCGAGATGCTAATTTCTAAAGGTTTTACAAATGCTTCAACATGGTTAGTTGATACTAAATTGATGAAGGAAATAAATAATACGCTTGATACTAAAACTCCTGATGACACATTTGATATACAGCTAGAATTATTTGTTAAGACTAAACTTTCAACGATAGAAGAGCCGATGGTTGCTTATAGATTTGCTACAGGATCAGATTCCCACCCAGAAGATCTTTTGAAAATTCAAGAAAGAAATCAACGATTACTTCAAACACAGATAAAATTTTTACAAAAATATCAAGAAAAAGTTAATTTTTTACAAGCAATTAAGGAACTCTTAGAAAAACAAACTATACTTGAGAACTATCTTGCAGAAAAAGAGATTTCAATTTTAGAGCGGAACAATCTATTAAATGATAGACAAAAATTCATAGAGGATCAAGGGGTAATCATCAAGCATTATGAAAATAGTGTAAAAAATTTAGAGAATAATATTAAAAAACTAAAAAAGCGAAAGTGGTTTGGTCTATATAAGATTATTCATAAATATAGTAGTAAGGAGAAATAATGAAAAAAATTTTAATCATTTCAAATGGTCCAATTCCAGCGCCAGAAATTAAAACAGTCGAGGGTGGCGGCTTGCGTGCTTGGGGGCTTGCGAACGGCTTGAGGGAAAATTCGAAAGAACGATATGATGTTGAAGTTGCGTATAATCAAGTTTTTAAGCAAGAAGATTTTACGAGGGAGCTAAATGGAATTAAAATTTCAACCTGGGAAATTGCAAATTTGGGTGAAAAAATTCAAGATTTCGACTCGGTCTTGGTGAGCTATAATGCTGGCGATATTACTGAAACAGTGGTCGATAATATCCGCGATGACCAACAACTTATTTTGGATGGATATGTTCCTATTCATATTGAGATGTCTGCACGAAATTCAGATAACCTTGATCGTGAATATGATGCTTTTAATTTCGAAAATAAAATCTGGACGAAAGCCTTGAAGCGAGGTGATATTTTACTATGTGCAAATGAATCTCAAAAGAAATTTTATATAGGCGTGATGGCGCAAGTTGGCCGAATTAATCCAATTACTTATGGTGATGAAGATCTAATTCAAATTGTTCCATATGGAATTTATCGCGAAAAAGCTACAGCCAAAAAAGACCCAATTTCGAAAATGGTGCAAGATAAAAAAGCTTTCAAGTTGCTTTGGTTCGGCGGAATTTACCCTTGGTTTGACCTTACAAATCTGCTTAAAGCTGTTAAAAACGCCAGCGAAAAAGTTCCAGTTGAGCTAATTATGGTTGGTGTGAAAAATCCATTTAACCAGCATCCAGATTTCTTGAAAAAATACGAAGAAGTGATGGCATATATTTCAAAAAATAAGATGGAAAAAATCGTTCACGTTACTGATTGGGTAAAATTCGAAGAGCGCGCTGAATGGTATTTAGGCAGTGACGCGGTGGTTCTCATCAATAATATTGGTGTCGAAAATACTTTAGCGTGGCGAACACGCTTGGTTGATTATGTTTGGGCAGATTTACCGATTGTTACTAATGGTGGTGACCCAATGAGTGATATTTTGATGGCGAATGATGCGGTTTATATTTTGCCAAATCTTGAAGTTAAAACGATCGAAAACGAGATTATTAAGATTTCGAAAGATAAAAAATCGCTTGAACGAGTTTCAAAAAATCTTTCGAAGGTTCGCGAGTTGATCTATTGGGATAAAACAACTGAAAATCTTGCGGAACTGATTGTTAGAAATTATAAACCTGCCGACGCTGGGCTTTTAAAGGAGGTTGAAATTATGAATTCACCAGTGGTTCAAGATACGGGCGAAGGCAGAATTGTTCGAGCTAAAAATAAAGTGCAACGAATCGTAAGCAAAGCTCTACGATATTACAAAAATAACGGTTTTGAAGCAACTTATAAGATTGCATCGGACAAAATTGTACGGAAAATCAAAAATAAAACTGTAGCAAAAATTGATAAAACACCAAAAATCGTGTTAATTTCACATCAGCTTGACAATACTGGCGCACCCTTTGTAGCGATGGATTTGGCTTTTGAAATTCAAAGTCGTGCGAAAAAAATCGGCCGAAAATTAAAATTTATCGCTTTCACACCAATTAAAATGGAGAATATTCAAAAACTCAAGAAGGCAGGAATTGATGTTGAAGTTTATACTAACCGCAATCTTTGGTTGAATTATAATCAAGGTGATATCGTGATTTTAAACAGTTTTGGGCTTTCGCGACCAATCACACACACGGTAATTCAAGCGGCAAAGAGTGGTAAGCTTGATGCATTTTATTGGTATGGTCACGAGGCGACTCCAGAGCGATTCGTTGACGAAGATACAAAGGAGATGTTCAAAGAATTGCTTGAAAACGACCAAGCTAAGCTTTATGGTGTTTCTAAAGGTAGTGTTGAAGCTTATAAAGAGTTCTTTGAAACTTCGAAAAATACAGAGGTAATGACTTTCCGATTTAACTTCCCGAATGACCGATTCTCTGTAAAAGACGAAAAAGATTTCGATAAAATCAACTTCGTGATGACAGGTGCGGTTTCTGATGGGCGAAAAGGTCAATTACCAATTCTTTATGCGTTTTTGAATTTTTACAATAATTTCTACAAGAAAAATCCTAAAAAATATCGTGATTTTAGCTTGAAATTTATTGGTGCCGACGATGTTGGATATATTAAAAAACAGATGGAAATTTCAGCAGAAGGTTTGGATGGAAAATGCGAAATTATTGGGCAAATTCCGCACGATGATGTACTCGATTTGGTTGAAAAAGCCAATATGACAATCTGTTATTCATATCATGAATCAATGGGGATTTTCGTTTATGAAGGTATGGCTTTTGGTCACCCAATTATTCGAAATGACTGCTATGGGATGGAAGAACAAATTATTGATGGTAAAAATGGTTGGAGAGTTACAAATGTGGATTATCAAACTCTTTGTGATGCGATTGAAGAAAGCTTAAATCTTGAGAAAACTTCGAACAAAAAATTTGCGGAAATGTCGAAAGTTTCAGAAGATATCGCCAAAAAAGCGGCACAAAATCAATATTTTATCATTGATGAAATTGAAAGGATTTTGAATGCAAAAGAAAATTAATTTTAAGAATTTTTCAAAAAATGTTTTGAAGGAAATTTCAAAAGCTTTGAAAAAGGGTTGGAAGAATTCTAAGGCATTTTTTTCGAATCCGTTCTTTGTAACTCTTCTAATTATTGATGTTCTCCTGGTTTCATTTATGTATGTTGGGCCAGGGAACTTGATTAACACGCACGACGGAAATTACCATCTTTACCGATTTGCAACTTCAATTTCAGCGTTTGATGATGGTCAAAAATTCCTCCAGCTTGATGCTGACCAGCTTCAAGGTTTTGGTCAGGCACCAAATTTGTTTTATGGCCCAATGTTGAGCTGGCTGATGCTGATTGTTTTTAAAATCACTTCGAACTTGCAAATTTCATTGATGTTTTTGATGCTGGTTGCAACTATTGCGACAACTTTTGGTGCGTATTACGCTTCGAAAAAGATTTTTAAAAGCGAAAAAGCTGGATTTTTTACGGCATTAATTTTCACTCTTGAACCATTTCACGTTGGTGAATTACTTACGCGCGGCTCGTTCAGTGAATATTTAGCATTTGCTTTCATTCCATTTATAATTTTAGCAATTTATCAGATTATTTTTGAAAGTAAAACTGATTTTAAGCGAATTTTTATGCTTGCATTTTCTGCTTTCGGTATTATTATAAACCACAATTTAACGACTCTTCTAATCGCAGTTATGGCACTACTTTTTGTGGTTTTCAATATTCAAAAGGTTTTTTCGAAGCCAAAAATTCTATTTTCGCTAATCTTGGCTGGAATTTTGACTGTTGGATTTTCTGCAATTTTTATTTTGCCGTTTCTTGAAGTTCGAGAAGTAGGAATTTACAATATTTTCAATCCTGATTTTCAAAAATGGTTTTATGTAAATGGGTCGCAAGTTACTCCAGCTGATGCTTGGTTGTCAACTAATATGTTCCGTCCACCGGCTGGGCATGCTTCAGTTGTATTTGGTCTGAGTCCAACACTATTAGTTTTAACTATTGGTTTTTTGATTTTTCGAAAAGATATGAAAAATGCAAATTATCGTCGTTTCTCAATGATGTCAATTATAATTTCGGCAATTTTTGTACTTTTTTCAACAAGATTTTTTGCATTTATTCCGGCGGTTCAAAATTTTCACAGTATGCTACAATTTAGTCAGCGCATGTTGATTATTCAGTCTGTTTTGTTGCCGTTTGTGGCAGGTTATTTCATCGGTGAAAAGCTCAAAAATAAGCGCGAAATAATGATTGCAGCGGCGATTGCATCAATTTCATATCTTCACATCACAACTACTGCGATTGAACCGGGTAAATTTGCTTTGCCGATGAATGTTGGAATTGATTACAATTTGATTGATATCAATATTGCGATGGGTGAATATCAGCCCGTGTTCCCGAGAACCAATAACGTGAAGGATATTACTGCGGTGGCGACAACACGCATTAAGAAAGTGATTGATGAAAAGGGAAAAAAGGCAGATGTGATTAGTGGTTCGGCTGAGCTTTCTGGCTTCGAAAAACATGGCTCAAAAATGCGCGTGAAGGTTTTGAAAAATGAAAACGGCGCTGAAATTGAATTTCCGATGTTTTACTACCCAGGGTTTAAAGCGGTGATTAATGGTAAGCCTGTAAAAGTGAATTATTCAGAGAAAAATCGAATGGTTACGGTTAAACTTGAAGCTGGTCAAAACGGTAATGGCTTGTCTCTTTCCAAAAGGATATTTGTAAGAAACCCCTCCTTCAAAGAGGCTATAATCTGGGAGCTTAAGGCTATTAAGGTTAGGATTATTAACCATAGCGGTAATATCCATTCTCGCATAGAGGTTATTGACATAGTGCCAACTTAGATC
>CALHWG010000021.1 GCA_938036745.1 uncultured bacterium | reverse complement strand
GGTTTCAGCTAGATTTTGAGCTGTAATAAAAAGCTGAATTTTCCCTGAAAAATCCCGCAAAACAATAAAAGCAAGTTTTCCAAATTTGCGAATTCCAGCAATTCGCCCAGCAATTTTAACTTCTCGACCTTCCATTTTTTCGAAATTATTCACAATTTCACCAGCCATTGCCGTTCGTTCAGTTTTGGCAGGGTATGGGTTCAAACCAAGATTTTTAATTTCTTCTAATTTTCTCAATCGCTCTTCGCGTAATTCTTTCATTGTAGCCATAATTAACTCATATTTTAGCATATTTTCAAATTTTTTTCAATTTTTTTAAAAAAATACTTGACTTTTTTATTTTTTAGTGATATTATATAAAAATCAGTCCATGCGACTTAAAACGGAGGTGTCATATGGCAGAAAATGCAGTACATTTATTAACCGGTGGTAGTCAAATAAGAATTTGGCCACAACAATCTCAGCAGAACCAAGAATCTTCAAAATCTAATAGAGTTCCCCATTGGAACTCAGCTGAAGAGAGATAAGGATCCGCTGCACTTTACCCTCGAAAATTTTCGAGGGCTTTTTATTTGACTTTATTTATTTTTTATGTTATTATAGTGAAATCCTATAGCCGAAAGGCTTAAAATTATTGGAGGCACATTTATGTTTCTTAGGCATGATATTGTCCAGGTTCTATTCAGTAAAGACAAAAAAGGTAATTATTGCATAACTATTGCAACAATAAAAAAAGTTATACCTGAAGAAGAATGCGCTATTCTTGAAGGAGTAATATCTTTTCGGGGAAAATTTCCGCTTAAAGCTTCAGAATATGCATCCATCATAGAAGAGGATGCGAAAATCCCGCTCAAGAGGCTTATAAGAATTAATAAAAATGATATACCTCCCTCTTATCCATTATAGAATAGACTAGTACAAAAATAGCCAAAAACCCGCATCTTCGCGGGTTTTAAAATTATTATTTTCCAAAAATAAGTCGCAAATAATCTTTCATCATTCGAGAGCCGGAGACCACAGGAATATAGCCTTTTAGCTGTTTTCGAATTTGTTTTTCAAGCAAATAATCATCTTTGAAAATCTGCCCAGCCCGATTCATTTGAAGATACAAAGATTTCAACTCATCATTATAATTTGCGCCACTAACTTCCAAGCAAGGTGATGGCGAAATATCCGCAACACCACCATCGGCCGTTGAAATTAGCATTTTAAGATTTGCTAAATCTTTCATAAACGAAGTTCCACAAGCTTCTAACCCAACAATTGGCACATTTATCGAAACATCTGAACCGACAGCCAAGGCTAAGCCTAATTCTTCATCATAATCTTGAATAAAATGAACTCTTTCACGCAAGAAATCATCTGATTCAATTTTTGAAAGTACAGAATTTAAAGTAGCTCGCATTTCAATATCGCCTTGATGAACTTTTCCCGCCAAAATATAATGAGCGTTATTTTCTCGCAAAATTCGGCGAAGTTCTTCCATATTTTCGAAAGGCATCCAAGGGCGTTTATAAGATACGAATCGCCGTTTAAAATCAAAAAGCATCGCATTTTCAGGGATTTGCACCACATGGCCATATTGATCTTTTCTATGAGCTAAAATCTGGTTTAGTTTTCTTCGACCAATCTTTCGAAAATCTCGAATATCTTTTGCACTAATTTTTGCTAAATTTTCTTTATAATTCTCCGTTGGTAAGTCAAATTTATCAAAAATATCTTTATTTCGAAAATCTTCTAAAATCTCAGGCAAAACCCAAGTTGGCAAATCAATTCCATTTGTTACGGCTTTAAACTTAACCTTATCGCCATTGATATCATGATAATCTGCAACATTTGCGTGAAGCCGTGAAACACCATTTTTTGCTTCAGCGAGTTCAATTGTAAGCGTTGAAAGCTTCAGCCTATCATTTCGAAAAAGCCCAAAAATCCAGGTTTTTAGCGCCGAAGATTCGATGTTTGGCATTACAGTTCGGTTAAATTGGTCGAAAGAGAATTCACTTTCCGCCGCTTGAACTAAAGTGTGATTTGTGTAAAGTGTGTGTTTTCGAACATAAACAATCGCCTCGTAAAGATTCATTCCGTTTCGAACAAGTTCATCAAGCCGAGCAACAGCCGCAAAAATCGTGGCGGTTTCATTCAGTTGAATGACTGAAGGTTTTAGCCCAACCATTTTTAGCGCTTTATAACCACCAAAACCGAGTGAGACTTCTTGATAAAGCCTGTGGTCGCCAGAACCATCTCCAGCATAAAGCTCGCCAAAATTACTCTCACCCATTGTTAAAAATCGTGTTGAGCCAAGAATTTTTTGAAAAATATTTAGGCGTGCTGGTGGCATATTTTCAGTGTAAATTTCAACATCATCAAGATATTCAAAGCCGAAATCTTCTGGATTAACCGAAATAAATTCTTCTCGTTGGTCAAGATTATGGATTGATTGGTGAAGCTCTCTTCGGTAAAACGGCGTCACGCAAACAAATGGGATTTCAAGCTTTTCAGCCACTCGCCGAGTATCAGCCGCCAAAACACCTAAGCCGCCGCCGCCTTTAATGCCGTTGCTTTTGTCATAAACCTCCATCGTAAAATAAACATAAGGGCGTTCGGGCGATAATTTTTTAGTTAAATTTGCACGCTCGATCGCCTCATAGAATTCACTTACATCTTCAATATTTTGGCCAACTTGCCGTCGGTTGATCTTTTCGAAATAATTTTCCACCACTTTTCCTTTTAAATTATTCTTATGTTTATATTTTATCAAACTTCACATTTTTTCGCAAATTATTGACAAATATTTTTTAATGTTGTATAATTTTAAGCATTCTAAATTCGGAGGTACTTTTATGGCATATCATAATCACTCAAAAGATGATGAAGGCTTTGGAGGTTGCATATTAACTATCACCTTCTTTTTTTCGACATTGTTTATAGCGTTCTTATTAGGAAGATCAACGGTTTCATTGAAAAAGGAGATTGCAGTTGAAAACAACATTGCTAGCTATATAGAAGCTGCTGAAAAATTAAAGTTAAGCTATGAGATAAAAAATTCTGGAGATAATAAAAAAATAATTATTTCTTTATCAGAATAACTCATTTCGGAAGTCAGTTTTACAACTGGCTTTTCTTTTTCGAAAAAATAAAATCACCTTTCGAAATGAAAAGTGATTTTTTAGTTCTAAGCTTCTTCGACAACTTCTTCTTTTGGTTGGTTGCGGCGAAGCTTTTCGGCGTTTTTAATCGCACGAGTTTTTTGAGCAGGTTTTTTAACCCATTTTGGCATTTCAATTCCTGCTTCTTCCAAAAGTTTTACAACTCGTGGAGTTGGCTGAGCGCCGTTATAAAGATATTTTTCAGCCAATTCTTTTTCGATTTTAGCTTCTTTTGTATGTGGGTTATATGAACCAACATAGCTAACTACGCGCCCACTCGACGGATGCCGATGCGCTTCCTGAACCGCTACGCGATAAACAGGATAACCTTTGCGACCTAATCGCTGTAATCTGATTGCTAGCATTTAGATTATTTCCCTTTTATTAACTTTTATAGCTTTTCTATTTTAACAAATTTTATAAAAAAAATCAAGAGCTATTTATAAACATTGACTTTTTATTAAAATCATGTTATAATTTTGGAATGTTTAGTACATTTGGAGGTAAAAAATGAAGGTGTCAAAAGAAAAATGGAAAGAGATAAAGCTCGATTGGCAAAGATATGGTGGCGAATATATAGCACTTATGTTCTTTGGGTTGCTTTTTCTTGCTGCAATTTGGTTTTTTACAATCTTCCCTATTGTGAACTATTTTCATGAAAACGAAATAAGCTCGCTAAAAACCGAAATTCTCCGAAAGGTTGAAGATAATTCTGCGACTTTGGAGTTCTCAAACGAAAATGAAGCCAAAAAAGCAGAATTAAACCTTGAAGAGATTTCGAAAAAGGATGATATTCATTTTAAGGATATTAAACTTTCAAGAAAAGGTGAAAAATTCGAAATCAAAGTTTATTTCAAAAGCGCAAACTAAATTGCGCTTTTCTTTATGCTCCAATTTTATCTTTTTTATTGCCGCGTTTTGCATTTCGCTCGATATAATCGATGATTTTTCCCGCAACATCGCGATATGTGACTTTCTCAATTCCAAAACCTGGGCTCGCATTAACCTCCAGAACCAACGGACCACGCGCCGAACGCATTAAATCAACGCCAGCAACTGTTAAGCCCATTGCTTTTGCTGCTCGAACCGCCATTCGCTTTTCTTCAGGTGTAAGCTTAATTGGCTCGCCCAATCCACCTTTGTGCAAATTCGAACGAAAATCATCATCTAAACTCTGCCGCTTCATACTTGCCACTACTTGAGAACCAACCACAAAGGCTCGAATATCTGTTCCTGCCGACTCTTTAATAAACTCTTGCAAAAGAACGTTTGTGCCGTCTGAATTTGTTAAATAGAAAGCTTGAAGCACCGATTTTGCGGCTTTTTTAGTTTCTGCCAAAACTACACCATTTCCGTGAGTTCCGCGAGCAAGCTTGATAATTGCGGGCGTTCCACCAATTTCTTCCAAAAGGTCATCAATATCGTTCGAATTTCGAGAAAACACCGTTTTAGGGATCGAAACACCATATTTTGCCATAATTTGAGTTGAGCGTAATTTATCACGAGCACGTGTGATTGCTATTGAACGATTCACAAAAAATGCTCGCGGATAAGCTGTTTCTAGTTGGCGAACTACGGACGTGCCATATTCAGTCATATGGCTAGCAATTCGCGGAATAAAGGCATCAAATTTGCCAATATTCTCACCATCATACATAACTTTTGGATTTTTTTCATCAATCGAAACATAGCATTTTTTGTAAGCGATTATCTCAACCTCATGGCCACGTTTCTCTGCTTCTTCTCGTAATCGTTTCGTCGAATAATTCCCTGGCCCATTCGACAAAATTGCAATTCTCATTACTGTTTTTCTCCCATTAATTTCCATTCTTCATCAAGATCAATTTTTCGGCGCGAGTCGACCAAAATATTATTTTTAATCAGAAAAGCTCGACCGATCAACATCTTAAATTTCATTTTAGAACGATCATCTAACCCGAATAAAGCTTCAAATTC
Source organism: uncultured bacterium (assembly GCA_938036745.1). Taxonomy (GTDB): domain Bacteria; phylum Patescibacteriota; class Saccharimonadia; order Saccharimonadales; family Saccharimonadaceae; genus Nanogingivalis. The sequence continues at coordinate 3,252 of CALHWG010000021.1, read as the reverse complement.
TATTCCCTCAATTAAAATTTTAAATTTTACTAAATATCGAGTTTTTGAGTCACCGTGTGTATTTTTAACTGTTCGAAATCTAAAACTCCGTGTTTTAAAATGAAGTTTTTTATCGCCTAACAAGTCAAAGCTTAATTCTCCATCCTTTTCGAAAATATTTTCAGCATGAACGACTCCTGAAAAAGCTCCTGTATCAATTTTAGCGATAGTTTTAACTTCCGAGATTTTTTCTCCTGCAACACCAGTAAAAGTCACATCTTCAAAAGTTCCAAAAATCACTTTTTCTTCCATAAAAAGAATCACTCCTCGCTGAATTTATTATTTAAAACTACCTAAATTTTACCACGTTATCTAATTTTTGTCAAATTATTTCTTACCAACTTTAAGTTCATAGATCTGCCTTTGCTGGTCTAAATTATGTAGATTATTCTTCCCGCCAAGCAAAAAATCATCAATCAATGTCGGCGAATCAATATTCTCTTCAATGTATTTCCAAATTTCTTGACCACCGTTAAAATAGCTTAAGTCTTTAAACCAAGGCAATTCATCAGTTCCACGAAAAATCCTCTGCGTATTTCGATAAGCAATCTGACGTTTCTTATCGATATTCTCTTCCGAAAAATTATTCTTGCCATCTAAAATACCCATCCTCCAATTAGTTTCGAAAGCTTTACGAAAACTCATATTATTAAAATAAGCAAAACCTGCCGTTAAATAATGCTGAACGCCCGCTTCTTGATAATCACCTTTTACAGCCATTTCCATAGCACGAGCAACTCCCTCTTCAGTATTCATATATCCATCAAGCCCAGTTCTCAAAGCTTGGTTATTGTAGATTTCACCCATTTGAGCGCGCATATAATGTGTTCCAATTTCATGCACTACCAAGCCTTCAAGCTCTTTTTTTGAAACTGGTTTTCGATTTTTAGGAATAAAAATCTTCTTATCTTTTGCTGAAACTGCAATCGCACCGGAGTCTTTCCATTCAACATTAAATTTCGAAAATCCATCTTTTTCAAAATCTTTCAAAATATTTTCGAAAACCTCAAAAATTTCCTTTGCTGAATATTTCTCATTGCTATCTTTTTCCGGAATAAGTTCTAATTGTTTTGAATATAAGTCTTTAATAATCTCACCAAAATTATGAAAAACTTCATCACTCGGTTTAAATCTTTCTATGTTTTGATTTAAAATTTCATCCTTTTTAATTAGTTCATAAAACTCTGAACGGATTTTTTCACCTTTTTCATCAAGCTTTAAAGCATCAATTTTTGTAATTTTATCTGAAAGTAGAGAATGGAATGTTTCAAAGTCTGGCTCGCCATAAACCTCAACATTGTTTTTCATAAATTCTTCTTGAGCTTTTTGCTTGTCTGCTAAACTTTCAGCTTTTCGAAAATCACAGGCCGCTTCAAGCATTTTAACAGTTTTAATTCTTGTTTCGAGTTGATTATTATACATTTCTCGCTCAATATCACCAAGCGAATTATCGTTTTCAACCACTAAAATTGCATTCGAAATATTTTGGTAAAGATTTTCAATTTCACTACTATTTAACTTTTCATATTCATTATTTGGGTGAGAAAGATTATCATTTTCAAGAAATTCAGACTTTGCTTCATTTGCATTTTTTGGAGTAAATGTTGAAATGATTTTCGGCTCCGACTCTTTAAAAATCTCCCTCGTATCAAGAAGTTCATTTTTACCAAAATTGCTTTCGAAATTATTCACAACTTATCTCTTTTCGTTATTCTTATATTTTCGAATTGCCTCTCGAGCTGCTTCTTGTTGAGCAGTTTGTTTACTTGGTCCTTCACCTTCACCCATTTTTTTATCACCAACAAAAACACCAAGAGTGAAATTCTTATCGTGATCTGGACCATCCTCTTTAAGAACTTTATAAATTGGAGTAAAACCATCTCTTGCTTGTGAAATCTCTTGTAGGTAACTCTTTGGATCACGCCAAGATTCTTCCTCTAAAATTTGCGGCAGAGTACTCAAAATATTATCTGTGATGTATTTTTTTGCAGCTTCATAACCCTTATCAAGATAAATAGCACCCGTAGTTGCTTCGAAAGCATTTGCCAAAATCTGCTGGCGAGCCCTTGCAGAGCCTTGTTTTTCACCACGGCTCATCCGAATTAGTTTTTCATAACCGAGTCTTTCGCCAGCCGCACCAATACTTTCAGTTCTAACTAACGCCGAACGCCAAGCTGTTAAAATTCCCTCCGGTTTATCATAGTTCGAAAATAGAAAATCAGTAGTAACAAGCTCTAAAACTGCATCGCCCAAAAATTCAAGTCGTTCATTATGCTCGCTTGCCGACTTTTTGTGTTCATTTAAATAGCTTCGATGTGTTAATGCTGTCACTAATAAATCAATATTTTCGAAATCATAACCAAGTTTCTCTTTCGCCCATTCATGATAGGGCGCCAATAAAATTCCACTCATTATAAGTTCTCCTGTCTAATTTTTTTCATCGCAAGCAAAATTAGCTTACCGATATCTTCATATTCAATCTCATCCAACGCATCAGAAAAACTAAACCATCTAATACCATTCATCCAATCTTCTTTTTGAATTGCATCAGTATCACCAAGCGCTTTCACTAAAAAAACTTGAGTTGTCATTAAAACAAGTTTATCGATTCGCCTATATCGAAAATTTATTTTGCCAAGCCAGCCAATAATTTTTACATCATGAAGACCCGCTTCTTCCCCAATTTCACGCTTAGCAGTTTCTTGAGCTGTTTCTCCTTCTTCGATATGACCTTTCGGAATCGTCCAGCGGTCTTTCGAGTCTTGAATCAGCAAAATTTCAACCTCATTTTTTTGATTACGACGAAAAATTACGCCACCAGCAGTCGGTTCACGAACAATTTCTTGAATTGAAGATCTGCGTGTTCTATGAAAATATTTTCGAAAATGTTCAACCTTCTTGTTCGCCATTTTGTTCCTCCACAAAAAGCTTATACGCCGTTCCTAATACGCCGTTAATAAACTTACTTGAATTATCGGAACCAAACGCTTTAGCAAGCTCAACTGCTTCATTTATAGCCACTTTTGGCGGAACCGTTTCTCGAGAATAAAGCAATTCATAAAGCCCCATCCTTAAAACATTGCGGTCAATTCGCGCAATCTGTGAAATTGGCCATTCCGGTGCCATTGGCTGAAGTTTCGTATCCAGTTCAACCTGTCTTTCAATAATCCCGTTTAATAAATCTTGAACGAATTGCTTATCTCCAATCGCTTC